>VBGE01000276.1 GCA_005880345.1 Chloroflexota bacterium
GGAGTGGCAGAACGAGGTGGGGGACGCCGAGTCGTTCCTCAACACGGTCAAGGTCGACCTGTTCCAGGACGAGGTCTACGTCTTCACGCCGCGCGGCGACGTGATCAACCTGCCGGCGGACTCGACGCCGGTCGACTTCGCCTACCGCATCCACACCGAGGTCGGCCACCGCTGCATCGGGGCCAAGGTCAACGGCCGCATGGTTCCGCTCGACTACGAGCTGCAGAACGGGGAGATCGTCGAGATCCTGACCACGAAGGCTCCGCACGGGCCGAGCCGCGACTGGCTGAACTTCGTCAAGAGCGCATCGGCCAAGGAGCGCATCCGCAAGTGGTTCAAGAGCCAGCGCCGAGAGGAGAACGTGGCCAAGGGCCGCGACCTCCTCGACAAGGAGCTGCACCGCATGCACCGCCTCAACCTTGCCGACCTGCCGTAGCCGAAGCTGCTGGAGATCGCCGGCGTGCACAAGTACGGCGCGGTGGACGACTTCATGGCGGCGATCGGCTATGGCGACCTGTCCCCTCATGCCGTCGTCATGCGCATGGCGCTGAACCTGGAGGCACCTGGGGGCGACCTGCGCACGATCCCACTCATCCCGCAGGTCCAGCCATCGCCGCGTGTGCTGGTGCGGGGGGAGAAGGGAATCCTCACCTCGATCGCTACGTGCTGTCAGCCTGTACCGGGCGACGCGATCATCGGCTATACGACACGCGGCAAGGGCGTGACGGTGCATCGCGTCGACTGCATCAACGCGGTCAACGCCCAGGACTCGTCGCGCGTGGTGCCTGTCGACTGGGAAACGGACGCCACGCATCTCTACCCGGTCGCAATCAAGATCGAGGCGTGGGACCGGCAGGGTCTCATGCGCGACATCGCCACGGTCGTGGCCGAGAATCGCGTGAACATGTCCGCGCTCGAGGTGCATGTGTATGACGACAAAACCGCCGTCGTGTCGACGACCGTGGAGATCGACTCGCTCGCGCAGCTCTCGCGCCTGATGGAAAAGCTCGAGGGCGTGAAAGACGTCCACACCGTCGCCCGTGAAGCCTCTTGAAGTCTGGATCGAGGCACATCGACCTCGCCGTCCCTCCTGAGGACGCATGGGCGGCGATCGTCGCGCCTGGGCAGCGTGAGTGGTACTACCGCCTCACACTCGAAGGTGACTTCACCCCAGGGGGCCATGTCCGCTGGATCGACATCCACGGGGACCTCGCCGAGGAATCCGACGTCGTCGAAATCGACCCTCCTCTGCGTCTCGCCCTGCGTACGCGTTTCGTGTGGGCACCGAATTTCGCCGCGCAGGACCCGCATCGCATCGACTGGATTGTCGCTCCGACTGATTCGGGTTGCCGGGTCACCATGTCATGGCGGGCGGGCGACCTTATCGCGGGTCTGCTCGACTCAGAGGGCGATGGCCAGCTCCGCGGCCTTCGGCTGGCGGTCGACCCGACCGCGCAAGCCGAACTTGCGCGTCTGGACGCAATCGGGGAAATCGAGGTTCGCGATGTGGCGCCGGAGCGAGTGGGGGACTACCAGTTGTTCTTCGACCGCGACGCTTTCCGGGACTTCCCGGCCTGGCAGTCCTGTTACTGCATGGAGACGCACCGAACCGACAAGGACGAGGAATGGGCTGCACGCACAGCCGGCGACAACCGGCGGGACATGTCCGCGATGCTCGCGGACGGCCGGGTGACCGGGCTGCTCGCTTACGCTGGCGGACGGCCGGTGGGCTGGTGCAACTATGGCGAGACGACGCATCTGAGCGGCGTCATGCACCGATACGGCCTCGAGGTTTCCGACCACGATGGGGTCGGGTCTGTGGCGTGCTTCGTGATCGCGTCTCCTTACCGCGGTCACGGCGTCGCCACGCGCCTGCTCGAGGCGGCAATGGATCGACTACGCCGGCGAGGCATGCGCGCTGTAGAGGCATACCCGTCTCGCGCCGCCGGCGATTCGGCGCACTCGAACTATCGCGGGCCGCTCGCCATGTTTCTGCGCGCGGGATTTGAGCCCTATCGCGAGACGGACCGCTACCTGGTTGTCCGCAAAGAGCTTTGAGGCTCCACGTCGAAGTCACCGCTGACAGGCGATTCGGCACGAACTCCTATCTCGTCGAAGACGAGGACACGCGCGACGCGGTGGTGATCGATTCCAACCTCGAACCCGACCTCGTCATCGACCTGGCCAGGCACCGAGGAGTCGATGTAAAGGCCATCGTGCTCACGCATACCGACCTCGACCACATCGCCGGGCTGCACGAGCTGCGCCAGGCGTTCGGTCCTGTGCCGATCGCTGTGCACGACACGGAACGTGAGGTGGTCGAAGCCGGCAAGCCACTGCGTCGAGAGTTCGGTCCGCTGGCTACGCGCCTCGAGCTCGTCGTGTCGCTGCGCGAGGGAGAGCCGTTCCGCGCCGGTTCGCTCGAGTTCGATGTGCTGCACACACCGGGCCACAGCCCCGGCGGGGTCTCGTTGAAGATCGACGGCTTCCTGTTCACAGGCGATGCGCTGTTCGCCGGTTCGATCGGGCGCTCCGATTTCGCGAACTCAGACGGCCGGGCGTTGATCGATGGAATCCGCGAAAAGTTGCTGGGTCTGCCCGACGACCTGATCGTCTACAGCGGCCACGGCCCGGCCACCACCATCGGCCGGGAGCGCAGGATGAACCCCTTCCTGACGTAACGCG
>VBGE01000277.1 GCA_005880345.1 Chloroflexota bacterium
CGATGCCGTGGATGGCGAGCGGCTCGGAGAGGATCTGGTTGACGCGCATGCGCGGGTCGAGGGACGAGTAGGGGTCCTGGAACATGAGCTGCATCTTCTTGCGGACTCCACGGAGGCCGCGGTGGCTGAGCCTGGCCAGGTCGTCGCCGTCGAACCAGATCTCGCCCGAGTCGGGCTTTTCGAGAGCGACGACGAGGCGGCCGAGGGTGGTCTTGCCGCAACCCGACTCGCCCACGAGGCCAAACGTCTCGTGCCGCTTGATCGACAGGCTGACGTCGGACACGGCCTTGACCGACCCGACCTTGCGCCCGATGACGCCGCGGGTGACGGGAAACTCCTTGACGACGTGGCGGAGGTCGAGGAGGACATCGTGCTTGGCGGCCGGCGCGGGAGGTACGGCGGCCAGCGCCAGCGCATCGGCCTGGCCCGGGCCCTCGCCCTGAGTCCCACTCTGATCGTCGCCGACGAGCCGGTCTCGGCTCTTGACGTCTCCATCCGCTCCCAGATCCTCAACCTGATGAACCGGCTCCAGGAGACGCACGACCTCACCTACATCGTCATCTCTCACGACCTGGGCGTCATCCGCTATGTCTCCGACCGGATCGCGGTCATGTACCTGGGCAAGCTCGTCGAGGTCGGCCCCTCGCGCGCCGTCTACAACTCGCCGGCCCACCCCTACACAGAGGCGCTGCTCAGCGCGGTGCCGGTGCCGGACCCCACGGTCGAGCGCGCCAAGATGGCCAGGATCGGCCAGGTCGTGCGGGGCGAGCTCCCGTCCGCCATGAACCCGCCGTCAGGCTGCCGCTTCCGGACGCGCTGCCCGCGCGCCAAGGAAATCTGCGCCGAGGTCGAACCGCCGCTGCGCAAGTTCGACACGGGCCAGGAAGCGGCCTGCCACTTCCCACTCCAGACCCCCGCCTAGCCTGGCCCTCGGCCCACACCCTCGAATACCGCAACACCCTCGGATAGTCCGGACTATCTGAACTTTTCGACGAGCAAAACCTTGGATAGTCCGGACTAACCGGGAATCAGCGCTTTTGCAGCCGCACCTCGAACGCGTCGCGCATCGCGTCGCCGATCAGGTTGAAGGCCACCACCGTGGTCACGATCGCGATGCCCGCTGGAAAGATCAGCCACCAGTACCCCGCGTACGTGTAGCTCACCCCGTCCGACAGCATGTCCCCCCAGTTCGTCGACGGGGGCGGCACGCCCAGGCCGAGATAAGAGAGCGTCGCGATCAGCAGGATCGCGTCCGCGACCTGGAACGTCGCGTTGACCATGATCGTCCCGATCGTATTGGGGATGATGTGCCGCAGCACGATCCGCACGTTGCTCCCGCCCATCACCCGCACCGCATCGACGTACTCGCGAGTGCGCAGGCTCAGAGTCTCGCCCCGGATCAAACGGGCCGGGACGAGCCACGCCACCAGCGCCACGATGATGATCAGCATCGGCAGGCTCGGCGTGAACATCGCGGCCAGCACCAGCAGCAGGAACAGCGTGGGGATGGCCAGCAGCGAGTCGACGATGCGCATCATCACCTGGTCGAGCCACCCTCCGGCAAAGCCCGCGATCGCCCCCCACAGCACGCCGAACGTGGTCGCCAGCAGCGCGGCCGTGAGCCCAATCTCCAGCGAAGTCTGTCCGCCGACCATCAGCTCGCCCAGCACGTCCTTGCCCACGATGTCGGTGCCCAACAGATGCGCCGGGCTCGGCACGGCCGTCAGGTTCGCGATGTCGGTGTTGATCTGGTTGGTCCGGTAGATGAACGGCCCGACGAAGCAGAACAGGACCATCAGCACGACGTAGGCCAGGCCCGCCACCGCAAGCCGGTTCTCCAGGAAGACGTAAGACGCCTGCCTCCACGCGCTGCCCGCGATCTGGACCTCGCCGCCCTCGACCGCCGCGAGCGCGCTCGAAGCCGGGGTCAGCTCCCCCGGCGCGGTGGCGCGGACGCTCATGCCTGGATCCTCACGCCTGGATCCTCACGCGCGGATCGACGACCGCGTAGCCGATGTCGGCGAGCAGGTTGCCGAACACCGTCGCGACGGCGACGATCACCGTCACGCCGAGCAGCACCGGGTAGTCGCGCGTCTGCGCCCCGTCCCAGAACAACAGGCCCATGCCCGGATAGTTGAAGACAGCCTCGGTGATCAGCGCGCCTCCGAAGATGCCCGGCAGGCTCAGGCCCAGCAGCGTCACGATCGGGATCAGCGCGTTGCGCAGGACGTGCCGGTACAGGATGCCCACGTTCGACACGCCCTTGGCCCGAGCCGTGCGGACATAGTCCTGCACCAGGTTGTCCAGCATCGAGGAACGCATGTAGCGGCTGAACAACGCGATCGTCGTCAGCGCCAGAGCGGCGACCGGCAGCACGAGCCCGGCGATCTGGCTCGGGTCGCTCAGGTAGGTGTCGACGTTGCCCTGCGGACCGACCGGCGGCAGCAGGTTGAGGTTGACGGCGAAGGCGATGATCAGCAGGAGGCCCAGCCAGAACGGCGGCATCGAGTACAGGACGAAGGACACCGACGTGAAGAAGTAGTCCTCGAGCTTGTTGCGCCGCACCGACTGCAGGATGCCGATCGGCACCGCCACCATCAGGGCGAGGAGCGTGGAGATCCCCAGCAACAGGATCGTCCGCGGCAGGCGGTCGTGGACCAGGCCGATGACGCTCTGGTTCAGCCGGTACGAGAAACCGAAGTTGAAGTGGATGAGCTGGTTCAGGTAGATGACGTACTGCTGGGGCAGCGACAGGTCGAGCCCGTTCTCCTGGTTGAAAGCAGCGATCTCCGGCGGAGAGGCGCGAGACCCGAGGATGGCGCGCGCCGCGCCGCCCGGCAGGATGCGGGTGAGGATGAACGTGAACAGGGTCACGCCGAAGACGACCAGCACCGACTGGGAGAATCTTCGGACCAGAAACCCAGTCACCTTTTTCTTACAGCTTATCCCGTGAAATGAAGACGGCCGGGCGATTCGCCGCCCGGCCGTCAGAGTGATCGCTCAAAGTCGGGTGCTTATGACGACGTGAAGTACCAGTTCTCCGGGTAGAGCTGGAGCAACGGGTCCTGCGGGTCCCATCCGTGCATGGTCTTCTTGACCAGCGACAGCGCGGAGTCCGCCACCGGGATCCAGATCACGGGCAGCTGCTGCGCGAGGTAGTCCTCGTACGTGTTCAGCGCCTTGATGTCGTTGCTAGAGGTGGACGCAACCGTGTTCGCGTCGTTCTTCGGGTCGCTGTAGGCCCCGCCGTTGGAGCCTGCGCCGGTGGAGAAGATCTCATCACCGGTCGGGTAGTAGTCGGGGGCGAAGATCCAGCCGCCGCCCCAGTTGTCCATGTCCGCGGCGGTGCTGCCACCGAATGCGTCGGTGATCACGGTGTTGAAGGGGGCCTCGGCTTGACGATCAGCGTGCCTGACGCGTACTCGAGCTTGAAGCTCGCCTTCGCGCCCTGGGCCACGCCGGCGCCACAGTGTCCGGCTCCGGTGCCGGGGCTGGTGCAGGTCGAGACGCCCCCTGCGTTCACGGTCCAGCCGTTGTCCTTCAGCAGCTTGATGGCCGCGTTCACGTCGAATGGATACGGGTTCTTCTGCTCGAAGGCGTCGGCGAAAGCGTTCGCCGGCTTGATCGGCACGGGTCCGTAGTCGGGATAGGCGTAGCCCTTGAAGATGCTCTTGATGTAGCCATCCTGGTCGATCAGGTGCTGCATGGCCTGGCGGAAGTACAGCTGGCTGTAGATCGCGCCGTGGTCGGCGTTGGCGAAGTTGATCTGGAAGTACGTGATCTGCCAGCCGATCCAGGGCTTGAAGGTGTATTTGGAAAGGCTCCTGACCCCGCTCGGGTTCGGATCCTGCTCGCCACTGACGGTGCCCAGGTCCTGGACCGGGATGTAGCCGTAGTCGATGCCGCCGGTGTGGATGACGT
>VBGE01000278.1 GCA_005880345.1 Chloroflexota bacterium
TGGAGCAGCGGGTCCTGCGGGTCCCAGCCGTGCATGGTCTTCTTGACCAGCGACAGCGCGGAGTCCGCCACCGGGATCCAGATCACGGGCAGCTGCTGCGCGAGGTAGTCCTCGTACGTGTTCAGCGCCTTGATGTCGTTGCTCGAGGTGGACGCAACCGTGTTCGCGTCGTTCTTCGGGTCGCTGTAGGCCCCGCCGTTGGAGCCTGCGCCGGTGGAGAAGATCTCATCACCGGTCGGGTAGTAGTCGGGGGCGAAGATCCAGCCGCCGCCCCAGTTGTCCATGTCCGCGGCGGTGCTGCCACCGAATGCGTCGGTGATCACGGTGTTGAAGGGGGCCTCGGGGTCCTGGGCCAGGCTCAGGCTCGAGTTGAGCTTGACGGTTCCGTTCGAGCCGAACCAGTAAAGCGGCCGGTACGTCAGGAACTGAAACTGGCTGAGGTTCGCGACGCTGAAGAATCCGCCGGACGCCAGCGGAAAGATGTAGTTCGGCTTGGCGTTGGGGGCTTCCGCAAACACCGCCTTGCCGCCCGCCAGTCTCTGCGGACTCCCTGTTCCGCCGCCACAGGCGGCGATGACGAACAACGCGAGCGACGCGACGGCGACCGCCCGTAAGCCGGTGCCTAAGCGCATATCGATTTGCCACCTCTCAATGAAACGACCGGTACCCTGCGGCCTTCTTCCCGGGCGTCGGGGCGAGAGTGCGCCGGCCGGCAGGTCTTACTCAGAGCCTCTTCGGTGGCGAATTCTGTTGTTCGCGCCGTACGACTGTCAAGTTATAACGGGCTCGATCTACCGAACGCCCGTTCAGGAGCTAGTGCGGCGCGATCTGCATCTGCCCTGGCGCTGTGGCTCCCGGCCACTCGTCGACCGGCGACGTGACAACTCCCTGCACATAAGGACGCACCAGATACCAGCTGACGGTCTGGGCGAGGAAGGCGACGGGCGCGTCTCCGACCAGCATCGTCTGCGCCTGCGTGTACTCCTGGTCGCGCCGCGCGGGGTCGGTGTCCGTGCGCGCCACGCGAACGAAGTTGTCGTACTGCTGGTTCTGCCAGAACGCGACGTTCAGGCCGCTCGTCGTGAGGAAGGTGTCGTACCAGTCCGCCTGGTCCGGGTAGTCGGCGCTCCAGCCGTCCGGCCCAGAGATCTGGAACTGCCCGGTTTCACGCTGCGACGCGAGCGTGTTCCCGTCGAGGCCCTGGAGGACGACGTTGATGCCCAGGTTGGCGGTGAGCTGATCGTGGATGAACTTGGCCGTCGCCTTGGGAAATTCGGACGACTGGTCGTAGGAGAACGTGACCGAGACCTGCTT
>VBGE01000160.1 GCA_005880345.1 Chloroflexota bacterium
CGTTGACCTCGAACAGGTCGATGCTCGACAGCTCCAGGCCGGCGCGCTTCAAAACCGCCGCCGTGCCGGGAATGGGTCCTTCGAGCATGAGCACCGGGTCGGTGCCGACCACCGCCTGCGCCCGGATCCGGGCGCGCGGCTTGAGGCCAAGCTGCTTCGCCTTTTCCAGCGACATCAGCAGGACTGCGGCGGCGCCATCGGAGATCTGGCTCGCGTTGCCCGCTGTGATGGTGTGCTCAGGGTTGAACGCGGGCTGTAGGGCCGCGGTCGCCTCGTAGCTGGCGTTGGCGCGTATCCCTTCGTCGCGCGAGAAGATCTCTTGCTGGCCGTTCGAGATGTCGACCGGCATGATCTGCGACTTGAAGTAACCCTTCTCCGACGCCTCGTGGGCGCGGTGGTGGCTCTCCACGCTGAATTCGTCCATCGCCTTGCGGGAGATGCCGTACTTGCGGGCCATCAGCTCGGCGGAGATGCCCTGCGGCACCAGGTCGTAGAGCTCCATCAGCTCGGGCGGGAACGGAGTGCCCGGCGAGATCGCGTTGGACCCCATCGGCACGCGGCTCATCGACTCGACTCCGCCCGCGATGGTCACGTCAGCGATGCCGGACTGGATGAGGTTGGCCGCGAAATGCAGCGCTTGCTGGCTCGACCCGCACTGGCGGTCGACGGTCGTTGCCGGCGTCGTCACAGGAAAGCCCGCTGTGAGCCACGCGTTGCGTCCGATGTTCAGGCTCTGCTCGCCCGCCTGGCTCACGCAGCCGAAGACGACGTCGTCGACCATGCTGGGCTCGATGCCCGCGCGTGTGACGACTTCTCTGAGAACGAGCGACCCGAGGACGACTGGGTGCACGTCCTTGAGCTTTCCATTGCGGCGTCCGATCGGTGTGCGGGCGGCCTCGACGATAACTACTTCGCGCATTTTTCAGAAAGCTCCTCTAACGAGTTACGGTCGGCTGTGTCAAGCCACGGCAGGTTGCCTGGCGAGCCCATAGTTTTTGCTGTTGACGTGCCCATAGGCTCCTGTTAACTTTCGCGACGCCCCAAGCGGCTGAGTACGGTAAACCTGAGGATACCGAACGTCGAGTAGGTGGAAGGTCCGGAGCAATCCGGGATGGAAACCGAAAAACGCATAGGGGACTTCAGGGTAAACAGGAAGGTCTCTTGGGGCATTACTTTTCCCCAAAAGGTCCACACGGGCCTATGAGTTCGAATAGCCCATCTTCGAGGCCTTCGCGCAGACTTTGTCCACAGCGATCGGGTCGAACTTGGCACCTTCCCGCCCCAGCCTCCTGACCCCGTCTGCCAGGCGCGCGACCGGGTCCGGATCCTCGAAGCGGAGCCAGCGGTACGCCTCCGGGCGCAAGGCGCCCGGGTGAACCGACACGTAGGCCTCGACGACGATCCCTTCCACTTCCTTTAACAATCCGCCGGCGACCAGGGCGTCGAAGTCCTGGCCGGCCATCCAGGCCAGGAGGCTCGCGAGCCGTTCGCTCAGAGGGGGATAGGGCTTGGCGAAGCGGCGATCGGCGTGGGCAGGTCGTACACGCTGGTCCGCAGCGTGCAGATGAATGGCAGGTTCCGGTACAGCTCGCGGTAGTCGAGCCCGTATCCGACGACGTAGTCGTTCGGAATCTGGAAGCCGACGTAGCGGACAGGCAGCTTGACCAGCCGGCGCAGCGGGCGATCCAGCAGAGTCACCACCTCCAGCGACGCCGGCTGGCGGCGGCGCAGCTCCGACAGCACGTAATCGAGGGTGAACCCTGTGTTGACGATGTCTTCCACCAGCAGCACATGCCTGCCTTCGATGGGGTAGTCGATGTCGCGCGCGATCTTGACCCGGTCCTGCGGCTGTGCGCCGGCGAACCTGTCCAGGTCGAGGTAGTCGATGACGAATGGGACCTTGATCTGGCGGGCCAGGTCGGCCAGGAAGAAGGTGACGCCCTTGAGCACGCCGACGAGGACGATGGACTGGCCGCGGTAATCGCGCGAGATCTTGTGGCCGAGAGCGCGGACCCGCGTCTCGAGCTCGACCGGGGAGATCAGGATCTCGCCCACGTCCTCCTTGCGCAGGTGCTGAACCTCGAGCGCGCCGTAGCCGGCCTTGGCGAGCAGCTGCTGGTAGTCCTTGCGGTAGAGCAGCCGGACGTTGAGCTCGGGGAAGAGCTCCCGCAGCATGCGCAGCTTGCGGTTCTTGGGTGTCACCAGCGACTGCTTCATCGTCGTCAGCTCGATGTACAGGTCGTGCTCGGGCAGATAGAAGTCGGGCGTGAACATCTCTGCGATGCGCTCGCCTTCCCACGCGATGGGAAATGACACGGGCTCGTACTGCCAGCGGATGCGGTAGTAGTCGAGGAAGCGCGCGAACTCCTGCTCCGATGGATGGGCGAACTCCACGCGCGAATGAGCGGGGCCGGTGCGTCTGACCAGGCGGGAACGTTGCCTGACCGGACGGCGCCACTTCTGCGGGACGGAGGAGGGGGCCGACGACGCCAATTAGTCGAGCCAGATTGTACTCTCGAAATCGAGAGGATCCTGATGAGCACTCCGGCGCAGAAGATGGTCGCCGAGCAGCTGCGCCCACATGGCGTCACCGACGAACGCGTGCTGCAGGCGATGGCGTCGGTGCCTCGCGAGGAGTTCCTTGCGCCGAGGATGCGGCGCCATGCATACGAGGACCGCGCACTCGCGATCGAGTGCGGCCAGACCATCTCTCAGCCGCTGGTGGTCGCGCTGATGGCGCAGGCCGCCGCACCGCAGCCTATCGACATCGCGCTCGAGGTCGGCACAGGGTCCGGCTATGCGGCTGCGGTGTTGAGCCGGTTGTGTCGCAGGGTCATCACCATCGAGCGCGAGCCGGCGCTGGCCGAGCATGCCGCCGAGACATTGCGCCGCCTCGGCTTCGACAACGTGGTGGTTGCGGTCGGAGACGGAAGCCTCGGCTGGGCTGCCGAAGCTCCGTACGACGTGATCCTGGTCGCGGCCGCCGCCCGCGGAGTCCCGCAACCTCTCCTCGATCAGCTCGCTGACGGAGGCCGGCTGGTCATCCCAGTCGCGATTTCAGCCGACGCACCGCAGGATCTCCGCATCTACACGCGGCACGGCGACCAGGTGCCCTACCGGTCGTTGTTCCCCGTGCTGTTCGTGCCGCTGCGCCCCGGCTAGGGACTGGCGGACGCGCGCGGTGTGGGCGACGCGCCCGGTTTCGGCGACGTCGGTGTCGTGGAGCTCGTGCCGAGGATCGCTTGCAGCTGCTGCAGGAGGTCGCCGACGACGGCCATCTCTTTGGCGTAGGTCGTGAAGTCGCCTGCCTTCAGCGCATCCTGGGCGGCTTTGTAGTGCTGATTCGCCTGTGTGATCAGGTCCTGGACCTTCGCGATCTGCGCCGCCGTGAGCGTGGTCGGCGTACCAGTCGGCGGAGTCGTAGTCGGTGGTGGCGCCAGGCCGACAAGCTGCTGGATCGCCTGGTCGAGCGTGTCGGCGTAGACGACCTTGTTCTGGTCGGCGAGGATCACCTTCTTCAGCTCAGGGATGCCTGTCGCCGTGGTCGCGCGCAGGTACACCGGCTCGAAGTAGAGGAATGAGTTGCCAATCGGGACCACGAGCAGGTTGCCCTGCTGGACCTGGGAGCCGGTGCTGTGCAGGAGCGTGAAGTCGCGAGAGATGGTCGGGTCCTGGTTGATGAAGCTCGCCACCTGCTGCGGTCCGTAGATCACGCGGTCCTTCGGCAGCAGGTACGAGACGTACTGGCCGTAATGCGAACCGTCGTTGCGGACGGCGAGCCAGGAAACCAGGTTCGTCTTGTTGTGCGGCGTGAACGGCATGATCAGCAGGAACTCCGGGTTCTGCTCTCCCGGAAGCCGGAACAGGACGTAATAGGGCTGGACCGGGAGCGGAGCGCTGCCGGGTGAGGTCTGCCCGGTGGGTATGTCCCACGCGTCCTCCTGGCTGAAGAAGACCTTCGGGTCGCTCATGTGGTAGATCGTGTAAACGTTGACCTGGACGCTGAACAGGTCCTCCGGGACGCGGATGTGAGCGCGAATCCCGGACGGCATCGAGTCCATCGGCTGGAACAGGGCCGGGAAGGTCGCCTCGTACGCCTTGATCAGCGGATCTCTTGCGTCGGCGACGTAGAACTGCGCCGTCCCTTCGTAGGCGTCGACCACCACCTTCACCGAGTTGCGCATGTAGTTG
>VBGE01000161.1 GCA_005880345.1 Chloroflexota bacterium
TCGACCTGGACGTCGACGATCATGAGCGCGTTTCTCAATGCTTAATGGCGCATAACTTAACGGGTAATTACACTGGCCTTGTGGCCGACGCGATATTACCGAGGTGACGCGCCAAACAACACCATTCGGGGCCTGGTCTTCCCCCATCACGCCTGAAGTTCTGCTGAACGGCACCGTCCACATGCGCAACCAGCTCATCCGCTGGGACGGCGACGACCTCTACTGGTCGGAGCTGCGCCCCTCCGAAGGCGGCCGGATCGCCGTCTGCCGCCGCGCCGCCGACGGCGCCGTCAGCGACATCACTCCGCCTGGTTTCAACGCCCGCAGCCGCGTCCACGAGTACGGCGGCGGCCACTACGCGGTGAAGGACGGCACCGTGTACTTCACCAACTACAAGGACCAGCGGCTGTACCGGGTGGATGGGGGCGGGGCGCCGCGGCCGATCACGCCCGAAGCCGACATCCGCCACGCCGACATGCTCGTCGACACCGCGCGGGAGCGCGTGTTCGCCGTGCGCGAGGACCACACCACCGGCGCGCCGGAGGCGGTCAACACGATCGTCGCCATCGACGTGAACGGAAAGCGCGACGCGATCACCGTCGCCTCGGGCAACGATTTCTACTCCACGCCGAAGCTCAGTCCCGACGGCGAACGCCTCGCGTGGCAGACATGGAACCACCCCAACATGCCGTGGGACGGCAGCGAGATCTGGGTCGGCGAGCTGGACCGCGACGGCAACGTCGTGTCTTCGCGCAAGATCGCGGGCGGCGAGAACGAGGCGGTGCAGCAGCCGTCATGGTCGCCTGAGGGAGAGCTTTACTTCGTCACCGACCGCAGCGACTGGTGGAACCTGTACCGCGCGCGCGGCGAGGGCGACGAGCCGGTGTGCCGGCGCAACGCGGAGTTCGGCGCGCCGCAGTGGATCTTCGGCCAGCGCTTTTACGACTTCAACGGCGCCGACGAGATCGTGTGCATCTACTCCGACACGGGCGGCGCCAAGCTGGGCAAGATCGACCTCGACAGCGGGGAGCTGCACCACGTCGAGCTGTTCTACACCGCGCTGCACAACGTGCAGGTGTCAGGCGGCAAGGCCGCGATGTACGCGAGCACGTCGACCCTGGCCGAGCGCGTGCTGGTCATCGACCTCGACACGCTCGCGCAGGAAGTGGTGAAGGTGTCCAACCCTGCGCACATCGAGCAGGGCTTCTTCAGCCTGCCCAAACCGATCGAGTTTCCGACCGAACACGGCAAGACGTCGCACGCCTTCTACTACGCGCCTCGCAACCAGGACCACGAGGCTCCCGATGGTGAGAAGCCGCCGCTCGTCGTGCACTGCCACGGCGGTCCGACCGGTTCGGCGGGACCGACGTATCCCTTCGAATGGCAGTACTGGACCAGCCGCGGCTTCGCGTTCGTCGACGTGAACTACGGCGGCTCTTCGGGTTATGGTCGCGCGTATCGCCAGCGTCTCAACGGCGAGTGGGGCGTCGTCGACGTCGACGACTGCATCAACGCCGCGCGCTACCTGGCCGACCAGGGCCTGGTCGATCCGAAGCGCGTCGCCATCACAGGAGGTTCGGCCGGCGGCTACACGGTGCTGCTCTCGCTGACCAAGCGCGACTTCTACACGACGGGCTCGAGCCAGTACGGGATCGGAGACCTCGAGCTTTTCATCATGGAGACGCACAAGTTCGAGTCGCACTACTGCGAGACGTTGGTCGGCCCGTATCCGCAACGCGTCGATGTGTATCGCGACCGATCGGCGATTCGATTCGCGGACCAGCTCAAGTGCCCGGTCATCCTGTTCCAGGGCCTCGAGGACAAAGTCGTCCCGCCCGACCAGGCCGAGACGTTCGTCGAGGCGTGCCGGAAGAAGAAGCTGCCCTACGCCTACGTCGCGTACGAGGGCGAGCAGCACGGCTTTCGCCAGGACAAGAACATCAAGCGGACCATCCAGGGCGAGCAGTATTTCTTCTCGCGCGTGTTCGGGGTCGAACCGGCCGACCGCATCGAGCCGGTGCCGATCGAGAATCTTCTTCCTCGCCCCTGACCCTCTCCCTGAAGGGGAGAGGGAAGTCCGCGCGGGTATTGTTCTTTTGCGTCGGCGTGGCGGAATGGCAGACGCGCCAGCCTTAGGAGCTGGTGCCCGAAAGGGCGTGGAGGTTCAAATCCTCTCGCCGACACTGTGTAGCCGAATCTTCGTTCGGATCGTGGTGCCCGGATCAGGCCCTGTGGCCTAAAGTTCAGATTTCGTGGGACAAGAAGCCCCGCACGAGAACGGCTCGCGGCCCAAACCGGAGACCAACGGGCACCAGACAGTCGGCGGATACCGCCTCCTGCGCGAGCTCGACACGGACAGCCTCGGCTCGGTGTACGAGGCCGAGCACCCGCGCCTGCACCGCCGGGTGGCGCTGCGCACGATCGGCACGGGCGTGTCGCGTGACGTGGCGTTCTCGCGCCGCTTCCTGCTCGAGCTTCGCTCGTACACGGCGCTGGAGCACGAGGCGATCCCCAAGCTCTACGAGCTGGCGTATGAGGGTGAGTCGCCCTACCTCGTCACGGAGCTGGTCGCGGGCACGACCCTGGAGAGCTACCTCGGCGACGGACAGCGCTATGAGCCGCTGGGCATCGTCTCGCTGCTGCGACCCATCGCGAGCGCGCTCGACTACGCGCACTCGCGCGCCACGATCCACCGCGACGTCAAGCCGGCCAACGTCCTCCTGGCCAGCGATGGGCGCACGTTGCTGACGGGCTTCGGCCTGGGCACTGTCGCTTCCTTCAACACCGGGCCTGGTGTGAGCGGATCGGTCGCGCCGGACTATGTGGCGCCGGAGCGACTGGTCGGGCGCGAGGTCGACGGGCGCGCGGACGTGTACTCGCTGGCCGCGGTCATCTTCGAAGCGACGAGCGGACA
>VBGE01000162.1 GCA_005880345.1 Chloroflexota bacterium
TCGCCGATTCGGCCAGCACCCGGATGTCGGCGGCCGTGGCGAGGACCGCCCCCGCCCCAGCGGCGATGCCATTGACGGAGGCAATCACCGGCTGCGGCATCTCGCGCAGGTTGCGCACGCACGCTCCGGTCATACGGGCAAACTCAAAGACGTCACGCGTGCCTTTCTTGACCAGCTCGCCGATGATCTCGTCGACATCCCCGCCAGAGCAGAAACCACGGCCCGTTCCGCGTATGACCATCGCGCGGATGTCCTGGCGAATCCGCAGCGACTCGGTCAGCTCGCTGATGTCCGCATACACCTCAAAAGTCAGCGCGTTGAGCCGCTCCGGCCGCGAGAACGTCAGGGTGGCGACGCCCTCGCTCTCGTCGTAGTCGAAGTGCTCCCAACGCCTCACGAGCTGCGCACCGCGACGGCGTCGATCTCGATCAGCGCGTCCGGGTCGACGAGCGAGCCCACCTCGATGAGGGTCGATGCCGGGTAGTCGGTGCGAAAGAACTCGCGATATGCAGCTCCGAGCGCGCTCCGGTTGTCTCGATACGCCTTGATGTCGGTGACGTAGTAGGTGAGCTTCACGGTGTCCGCCGGCTCGCAGCCGGACGCCCGCAGGGCGATCGCCACGTTCTGGATCGCGCGTGCGTACTGGGCCACGATGTCGCCTGGCTCGACGACCTTGCCGGTCGCGTCCGACCCGATCTGACCGCCGATCCACACCGTGTCGCCGGCGACGGTGGCATGGGAAAACCCGCGCGCCGGCGCCAACCCGTCGGGGTTGACGTTCCGTGGCTGGTGGCGAGGCGGCATGAAGGTAGTATGTCGAGGCAGGGTATTTGAAGCAGGTCGCACGATCGGCCCATGTCGACACCTTCACCAGGGAGAACCTTCCTCCCCGAGCGACCTGGCCCGAGTTCCTGTTTGCCCTCCCTGAGCTTCAGTACGCGCCGTCCCTGAACTGCGCGGCGGAACTGCTCGACCGACACGTCGAGGCCGGCCACGGGAACAGGCGGTGCATCCTCACCGACACCGAGACCTGGACCTACAACGAGCTGCTCACCAGGTCGAACCAGGTTGCCTGGGCGCTCGTCGACGAGATGGGCCTGGTGCCTGGCAACCGGGTGCTGCTCCGTGGCCCGAACAATCCGTGGCTGGTGGCGAGCTGGTTCGGCGTCATCAAGGCCGGCGGAGTCGCGGTGACCACGATGCCGCTGCTTCGATCGGGTGAGCTGGAGACCATGCTCGAGATCGCCGGCGCGACGATGGCCATATGCGACCACCGGTTTGTCAAAGACCTGGACGAAGCCGCGCCAACTGGCCTGCAGGTCTTCGCATATGGGGATGACAGCCCAGGCGACCTCACGAAAGTGGCGGCGACAAAGCCATCCCAATTCACCAGTGTCGCTACAGCCGCCGACGACGTGTGCATGCTCGCCTTCACGTCGGGCACCACCGGAAGGCCGAAGGCCACGATGCACTTTCACCGCGATGTTCTCGCCATCGCAGACACGTTTTCGCGCCACTTGCTGCGGCCGACGCCCAACGACCTGTTCGCGGCAAGCCCACCGCTGGCCTTCACGTTTGGACTGGGCCAGAGCGTCGTCTTTCCAATGCGGGCTGGGGCGGCGGTCTATCTACTCGAGCAGCCAACGCCGCCGCGTCTGCTCGAGGCCGTCGAGCGTCACGGCATCACCGTGCTCGCGACGGCGCCCACCGCATATCGCGCGATGGTCCCGAACCTGGGCGCGGCGCGGCTCGACTCGCTGCGCGCATGCGTGTCGGCGGGCGAGACGCTTCCGAAGGCGACGTGGGAGGCGGTCCACGACGCGTGCGGCGTCCGCATCATCGACGGCATCGGCTCGACCGAGATGCTCCACATCTTCATCTCCGCGGCCGGGCGCGAGATCCGGCCCGGCAGCACCGGCCGCTCCGTGCCGGGCTACGTGGCCGAGGTCCAGGACGCGGAAGGGAGACCGGTGCGCGACGGTGAGCTCGGACGCCTGGCAGTGAAGGGGCCGACAGGCTGCCGCTACCTCAAGGGCGACCGCCAGGCGACGTACGTAAGGGAGGGCTGGAACATCACCGGCGACGTGTACGTGCGCGATGGGGATGGCTATTTCCGCTACCAGGCACGGGCCGACGACATGATCATCAGCGCCGGCTACAACATCGCGGGGCCTGAGGTCGAGGAGGCGTTGCTGCGGCATCCCTCGGTCGCTGAGGCCGCCGTCGTCGGCGTGCCCGACGACGAGCGGGGCATGATCGTGAAAGCGGTGGTGGTGCTCCGGCCGGACGCTGAGCTGGGTCCCGAGCCGGCGAAGACGCTGCAGGATTTCGTCAAAAGCCAGATCGCGCCGTACAAGTACCCGCGCGCGATCGAGTTTGCGGCCGAGCTGCCGCGCACCGCGACGGGCAAGCTGCAGCGTTTTCGGCTGCGCGAGGGGAGCTGAGAGCCGCGAAACAGACACTCAGCATCGCCATCATCGGCGGCGGCCCGGCCGGACTCTACCTGGCAGCGCTGGTCAAGCTGCTCAACCCGAAGCACGGAATTGAGGTGTGGGAGCGAAATGCGGCAGACGACACCTTTGGGTTCGGTGTCGTCTTCTCCGACGAGACGCTTGGAGGCATCGAGCACGCCGATGCGGCCTTCTATGCACGGCTGGCAGAAGACTTTGCGATCTGGGACGACATCGACGTGCACTATCACGGTCAGGTCCTGACGTCGGGAGGGCATGGGTTCGCCGCCATCAGCCGGAGGCGGCTGCTGGGGATCCTGCGCGAAAGGTGCGAGGAGTTCGGTGTCCGGATTCACTACCGCGAGCCGGCGCCTCAACTCGAGGAGCTGCGCAGCTCGCACGACCTCGTGGTCGCGGCCGACGGAGTCAACAGCCTGACTCGCACCGCGCGCGCCGACGTGTTCCAGCCGCAGCTCGACGTGAGGCGGTCGCGGTACATGTGGCTGGGGACGCCATTGGTCTTCGACGCATTCAAGTTCTTCATCGCGGAGACCGACATCGGAACCGTGCAGGCCCACGCCTATCCCTACAGCGATTCGATGAGCACGTTCATCGTCGAGCTCGAGCAGGGCAGCTGGTCGCGGAGCGGTCAGATTGACGCCGCCGAACGCTCGTGCTTGCCCGGCGAAAGCGACGAGCGGGGGATTGCATTCTGCGCCGAGGTTTTCGCGGACGCGCTGCATGGCCAACCGCTGGTGGCCAACAACAGCCGCTGGATCAGGTTTGCCACCGTGCGCACGCGGTGCTGGCGAGACGGCAACCTGCTTTTGATCGGCGACGCAGCCCACACAGCGCATTTTTCGATTGGCTCCGGGAGCGTACGAGGCCGAGCGCCGGCCTGTGGTCGAGAGCTCGCAGCGGGCCGCGCAAGCAAGTCTCGAATGGTTCGAGAACATCTCGCAGTACACGCGCCAGGAGCCGCTGCAGTTCGCGTTCAACCTGCTGACCCGCAGCCGCCGCGTGACCTACTCGAATCTGAAGGTCCGCGACCCCGAGTTCGTGGCCCGGGTTGACCGCTGGTTCAACAAAGGCCGCGATCCGGTACCACCGATGTTTACTCCCATCCGCCTGCGCGAGCTCGACCTGGCCAATCGCGTGATCGTCTCGCCCATGGACATGTACGCCTCAGAGGACGGGTTGATCGGCGACTTCCACCTGGTCCACCTGGGCAGCAAGGCGCTCGGTGGCGCTGCTCTGGTGATGACGGAGATGGTCTGCGTGTCGCGCGAGGGACGCATCACGCTCGGATGCGCCGGCATGTACAGCCCCGAGCACCAGGCCGCCTTCACGCGGCTGGTGGATTTCGTTCATGGCCAGACGCCTGCGAAGATCGGGATCCAGCTCGGGCATTCCGGCCGCAAAGGCTCGACCAGGCTCATGTGGGAAGGCATGGACGAGCCGCTCGCATCCGGCAACTGGGAGCTGATCGCGCCTTCGCCTCTCCCCTACCTACCCGCAGGCCAGACCCCCCGGGAGATGACGCGCGCCGACATGGACCTGGTGAGAGACCAGTTCGTCTCCGCCACGCGGATGGCGGTTCGCGCAGGCTTCGACCTCCTCGAGCTGCACTGCGCACATGGTTATCTCCTGGCCAGCTTCATCTCGCCCCTCACCAACGTGCGTGGCGACGAATACGGCGGCACCCTCGACAACCGCCTGCGGTTCCCGCTCGAGGTGTTCGATGCGATGCGAGCGGAGTGGCCCGCCGCCCAGCCGATGACGGTGCGGGTGTCGGCGGTGGACTGGTTCGACGGCGGCCTGAACGACGAGGATTCGGTCGAGGTCGCCCGGGCGTTCGCAGCGCACGGCGTCGATGCGATTGACGTGTCGACGGGTCAGACGGTGGCTGATGAGCAGCCGAGCTTTGGGCGGAGCTACCAGACACCGTTCGCGGATCGGATTCGAAACGTCGCCGGCGTCGCGACCATCGCTGTGGGAGCGATCAGCGGCTACGACGACGTGAACAGCATCATCCTGGCCGGCCGGGCCGACCTGTGTGCGCTCGGCAGGGCGCACCTGTACGACCCCTACTGGACCTTGCATGCAGCCGCCGACCAGGACCTGGTGTTGAGCTGGCCGGTGCAATTTGAGCGCGGGAGCCGAAAGCCGCCCTCGGGGCGCACCGACGGTCCCCGCCCCCGCCTGGAACTGCTCCGCG
>VBGE01000163.1 GCA_005880345.1 Chloroflexota bacterium
GCACCATCGACGCCGCCAGCAAGACGTTTGGCGGCTCGAGCTTCGGCACATTCACATTCGGGCCCGTGCTTCTTCTGCTCCCCTGGCTGGCCTTCTATCTCTTGTGGCCCAACTGGGGCGCCACCCTCTACGGCGAGGTTCGCGGCGCCAAGGACATCCGCAAGCCCTTCTGGAGCATGTTCGCGGGACTGTGGGTCACAGTGGCCATGGTCGCGGTGGTCGTGCTTCTGATCAACAAGACCATCGGCTGGAACTTCTACCAGTCGGCCAACGCGGCCTACTGGAACAACCTATTCGCGGTCCCGAACGCGGCTGCCCCGCCTGTCCCCATCTGGCCGTACCCCGTGATGTTCGCGGGATTCCTGGTCAACAACCACCTCTTCCAGGCCCTCTTGATCATCGTCATGGGCCTGTGGTTCTTCGGTTGGGCCGGGACCCTGTTCCTTTCGTCAACCCGTGTCATCTTCGCCGCGGCCTTCGACCGCGTGCTGCCCGCATGGGCGGCCAACATCTCGGCCAAGCGCCGCGTGCCCTACGGCTCGTTGGTGCTGATGATCGTGCCGTCGCTGGTGGTCAGCGCGATCTACGCGTACAAACCCGACTTCACCAGCGTGTTCCTCGACGCAACCGCTGTGCTGGCGCTGACGTTCCTTGCCACCGTGGTCGCGGCGGTGATCCTCCCGTGGCGCCGCAAAGATCTCTATGACGCATCGCCCATCGCGCAGTACAAGGTCGCGGGCGTGCCTGTGATCAGCATCGTCGGCGTGATCACCGGGTTGTTCCTGCTCTACATGCTCTACCAGTGGTCGTTCAACCCGGACAACCTGTATGGGACCTCGCTGCAGAAAACCCCCAACTCGGTCATCTACTTCGTGGCGACCTATGTCGTCGCGGTCGTCGTGTACGTGATCGCTCGCGTCGTGCGCAACAGGCAGGGAATCGACCTTCGTCGAATCCACCACGAAATCCCCGTTGAGTAGCATTGCAACGGCCGCCGGGCGCAAGCTCGGCGGCCTTTTCTAACCCCCGATGCTCGAATCCACACTCCGCACCTATCAAAGCCCGACCCGGCTCGTGCAGCGCCTGGGCGCCATCCAGGAGCTTGGCACAGAGGCGAGCCACCTCGGCATGCGCCGGCCGCTGCTCGTCACCGACGCGGGAGTCAAGGCGGCCGGGCTGCTGGACGTCGCGCTGGAATCACTTCGGCGCAGTGACGTCGAGCCGGTCGTGTTCGACAAGGTCCGCGCCAACCCCGGGGTTGCCCTCGTCGACGAAGGTGCCAACGAATATCGCGCCCAGGGGTGCGACGGCCTCGTTGCCATCGGCGGCGGCAGCTCGATGGACACCGCCAAGGGCATCGGCGTGGTTGCCGCGCACAACGGCAGCATCGTCGACTACGAATGGGGCCACAGCCCCATAGAGTCCCGCATCCCGCCGATGATCGCCGTCCCGACCACAGCGGGCACCGGCAGCGAGGTCACGTTATGGGCGGTTATCACCGACCCGAACCGAAAGATCAAGTTCAATGTCGGAGGCACCCCGCACATCGCGTCGTGGGTGGCGGTGATCGACCCTGAGCTGACGGTCAAGCTCCCGCCTGCGGTCACGGCCGGCACGGGCATGGACGCGCTGGCCCACGCAGTCGAGTGCTACACGATGTCGTACCACCAGCCGTTCACCGACGCCGTGGCTCTGCTCGCCATGGAGTACGTCGCCAGATATCTCCGCGTTGCCTTCTCGCAGGCGAACAACCTGGAAGCGCGCTACCACATGAGCGCGGCGGCGATGCTCGCGGGCCTCGCCTACGGCACCGACTCGGCCGGCGCGGCGCACGCGATGAGCCAGACCGCGGGCGGCGTGCACGACGCGCCCCACGGCGCCCTCACCGCGCGGTTGCTGGGGCCGGTCATGGAGTACAACTACGCGGGCGAGCCGGAGCGGTTCGCGCGCATGGCCGCGGCGTTCGGTCTCGACACCAACCGCGTCTCGATGTGGGAGGCGGCGGAGATGGCGGTCGAGTATGTGCATCAGCTCACGGCGGACGTGGAAATCCCTGGCTTGCAGGAGCTCGGCTTCAGCGAAGCCGAGATCCCGATGCTCGCGGACAAGGCCTTCGCCGACCCGCAGACGATCGGCAACCCGCGCGACGTCGACGCCGCCGCCTACCGCCAGATCTACCAGCGTGCCTTTGACCTTGGGAAGAACGGAGACTGAAATGACAATCGACGTGGCGCGGTCCGTGAAGAAGATGTTCGTCGACGGGAAGTGGGTGGAGTCGGAGAGCGGACAGCTTTTCGACGCCGACAGTCCCGCGACCGGCGAGATCATCGCCCAGGTCCCGAAAGGCACGCGCGCCGACGCGCAGCATGCGGTCGAGGCGGCGCACCGAGCGCGCAAGGACATGGCCCGTCTCAAGGGATTCGAGCGGTCCGGGCGGCTGCACCGCATCGCCGAGGCCATCGAGAAGCGAAGCGATGAGCTGGCTCACCTGCTGACCCTCGACCAGGGCAAGCCGCTGAAGGCGGAGGCCATGGGAGAGGTCGCCGAGGCGGCGGAGTACTTCCGCATCGCCGCGGAGGACCTGAAGCGGCTTGAGGGCCGCGTGCTGCCGAGCGCGAGCCCGTCCAAGCTCGTCCTCGCCCGGCATTACCCGCGCGGCGTGTACGGCATCATCACCCCCTGGAACTGGCCGCTCACGATGGCCGCCGAGCTGATCGCGCCGGCCCTCGCCGCCGGCAACTCGGTGGTGTGGACGCCGGCGACCTCGACCAGCGTGATCTCGGTCGCGCTGATGGAGTG
>VBGE01000087.1 GCA_005880345.1 Chloroflexota bacterium
CGCCTCTACAACACTTTCACGCGCCGCAAGGAAGTGCTCCAACCACTTCAGGCGGGCGTGGTGCGGATGTACTCGTGCGGGCCGACCGTCTACCGCTACGTGCATGTCGGCAACCTCCGCACCTTCATGCTGCCGGATCTGCTGCGACGCAGCCTCGAGTACCTCGGCCATGAGACCTACCAGGTGATGAACATCACCGACGTCGGCCACCTCACCGATGACACCTTCGAGCGCGGCGAGGACAAGATGCTGGTCTCCGCCAAGCTCGAGAACAAAACGCCAGAAGAGATCGCCGCGGCCTACACCGAAGCGTTCCTGCAGGACGTAGGCAAGGTCAACATCCGCCCGGCGAACGTGTACCCGCGAGCGACCGACTACATCGCTCAGATGATCGAGCTCGTCGAGCGGCTCCTCCAGACCGGGAACGCGTACGAGGTCGAGGGAACCGTCTACTACGACATCTCGAGCTTCCCTGCCTATGGCCGCCTCTCACGCAACACCCCCGAGAACCTCATGGCCGGCCATCGCGGGGAGCCGGATCCGCACAAGCGCCACCCAGGCGACTTCACCCTCTGGAAGGCCGCCGCCCAGCAGCGACTGCAAACCTGGCCGAGCCCGTGGGGCCGCGGCTACCCGGGCTGGCATATCGAGTGCTCGGCCATGTCGATGTCGATCCTGGGCGACCGGTTCGACATCCACACCGGCGGCGCCGACAACGTGTTCCCGCACCACGAGGCGGAGATCGCGCAATCGGAGGCGGTGCAGGGACATCGAGTGGTTGGTACGTGGTTGCACGGCGGCCTGCTCATGCTGTCCGGCGCGCGCATGGCGAAGTCCGCGGGCAACTTCTTCCGCATCACAGAGCTCGAGGAGCAAGGCTTCGATCCGCTCGCGTTTCGCTATCTCGTCTTGCAGGCGAAGTACCGCGCTCCGCTCAACTTCAGCACCGAAGGCCTGGCGGGAGCCGATCGCGCGCTACGCGCGCTGCGCGAGCGAGTCGCCGAGTGGTCGGCGGTAAGTCTCGGCGGCGAATCGGTCGAGACCTGGGAGTCGCGGTTCCGAGCTGCGATCGCGGACGACCTGGACACCCCGGCGGCGATGGCGCTCGTCGCGGAGCTCGCCCGCTCAGATGTCGCGCCTTCCGCCAAGGCAGCGCTTCTGCGCTCATGGGATCGCGTCCTCGGACTCGACCTGGCGCGGCCGGAGCCCGAGGTTGCGCTACCCGACGGCGCGGCCGAGCTTCTGTCGGCCCGGGAACGCGCGCGCGCGGGGAAAGACTTCAGTCGCTCGGATCAGCTGCGCGACGAGCTGGCGGCCCTGGGGGTCCACGTCATCGACACGCCAGCCGGACAGCGCATTAAAGGTAGATAGGCGCCTGCCAACAAAGGAGGCCGGACCTTGCGGCCCGGCCCCACGAGAGGAAGGGGTATCTGCGTAGCCGGGTTCTACGGTCCCGGGGTTACATGCACCGGCCCATGGCTGGACGGGTCGGTGGGCTCTATCTCAACTGTGGGCGGCGTGGTCGTCGTCGGATCCTTCGGGCTGTGACTCTTGCTCTTGTCACTGCCGTTGCCGTTGCCGCTGCCATTGCCATTGCCGTTGTTGGTCTTGTCCTTGCCGTTGCCATTGCCGTTGCCGTGCTGGCGGGCGCTGCTCGCCACGGCCTGGCCGTGCTGGTTCGCGAACGTGCTCACGCAGTCGCCGATGCCGTGCTGGCCGTCGGCCAGCTGCGCCTTGCAGCTGGCGACCTGCTGGGTCACCTGCTGGCCCCAAACCGTCGGGTTGAGACTGCCGGTCGTGGCGGCGCCCGCCACCGTGACGGCCGCGGCTGCGACCGCGACGCCGGAAAGGATCTTGAGACCGAGGGCCGCGCCGGCGCCGCCGAGCACCGTCCTCGCCGGCATGTGGGTGCGCGCCAACCGGCGCGGCGGCAGCGGTGCCGCCGACAGTGGGTCCAGCGCGCGGTGCAGCTCGGATTCGAGCTCGCGGTCGAGATCGCTCATCTGTAAGAAGCCATAACGCCGAGGGCAGCCCGGCCAACCATTTCCAGGTTCAACGCCCCAATACGGCCTGCAGGTGCTTGCGCGCAGCGCCCAGCCGGGAGGCGACCGTCTGTTCGGGCACGCCCAGGGCGGCCGCGATCTCCCGGTTGCTGTAGCCGTGGTAGTGGCGCAGGACAAGCGCCGCCGCCTGCTTCGGCGGCAGCTTCTTCATGGCGGCAAGCATGTCCGAGTGCTCCGCGACGGACGCCGGGTCGGGCCCTGGCTCCGGCCGGCCGAGTCGTCTGATGATCTCGCCCGCCTGGCGGATCCCCTGGTGGCGTCGATCGGAGATGGCGACATTGATGGCGATCCTGTGCAGCCAGGCTTCGACGGGGGCATCGGGCCGCCAGCTGTTCCAGCTCCTGTAAGCGCGTTCGAACGTCTCCTGAGCGCAGTCCTCAGCCGTGGCGCGGTCGCGGACCATCGTGACCAAGGTGCCCAGGATGCGGTGGTACGTGTTGCGGTAGAGCCGCTCGAAGTCGGCCTCCGACCCCGCTTCATAGGTCTCCACGACGACGGGCTCCGCTTTCCCCGCCGCCTCTTCGCTTGACTGCAAAACTGCCCTCCGATCTACGCCCTGAGCTCATCGCCGCGCTCGGCCGGCGCGGCATCGAGCGCCTTTATTCGCACCAGGCGGAGGCCTACAACGCTGTCCGCAGCGGCCGCCACCTCGTCGTCGTCACCCCCACGGCCAGCGGCAAGACCCTGTGCTACAACCTCCCAGTCCTGCAGCGGCTGCTGGAGAGCCCCGAAAAACGGGCCCTATACATATATCCGACCAAGGCCCTCGCCCAGGACCAGCTGGCCGAGCTCGGGGCCCTGAAAGCCGGTCTACCGATCGACGTCCGGGTCGACACGTACGACGGCGACACGCCCCCCGGCCGGCGGACGGCCATCCGCGAGGGCGGGCACGTGGTGATGACCAACCCCGACATGCTGCACACGGGCCTGCTGCCGCATCACACGCGCTGGCGCCGCCTGTTCTCAAGCCTCGAGTTCGTCGTCATCGACGAGCTGCACACGTACCGCGGCCTTTTCGGCAGCCAGGTTGCCAACGTCATCCGGCGCCTCAAGCGCATCTGCGAGTTCTATGGCTCGAGCCCGACGTTCATCTGCGCGTCGGCCACGATCCGCAATCCTCTCGACCTCGCACAGCGCCTGCTCGAGGAGGACAACATCGCGCTCATTGACAAGAGCGGCGCGCCCCGCGGCGAGCGGCGACTCGTGTTCTACAACCCGCCGCTTCTCAGCCGCGAGCTCGGCGTGCGTCGCAGCTCCATGCTCGAGGCGCGGCGCATCGCCGCTCCGTGGATCCGCGCAGCCGTCCAGACGATCGTCTTCTGCCGCAGCCGCCTGGCGGTCGAGGTGATGCTCAGCTACCTGAGGCAGGACCTCGATCCTCGCCTTGACTCCTCACGCCGGGTTCGCGGCTATCGCGCGGGTTACCTCCCGCTGCATCGGCGCGAGATCGAAGCCGGTCTGCGCAACGGAGAGATCGCCGGCGTGGTCAGCACCAACGCGCTGGAGCTCGGGATCGACATCGGCAGCCTGCAATGTGCGGTGCTCGTCGGGTACCCCGGCACCATCGCGTCGACCTGGCAGCAGCTCGGCCGCGCCGGGCGGAGGTCGGGATCGGTCGGCGTTTTCGTCGCCTCGAGCTCGCCGCTCGACCAGTTCATCGTTCGGCATCCGGAGTACTTCCTCGGCAGCGACCCCGAAGAGGGACTGATCGACCCGGACAACCTCCTGCTCCTCGCCGCGCACCTGCAGGCGGGGTTGTTCGAGCTGCCGTTCATGGACCAGGAGAGGCTCGGCCGCACAGACGTGCAGGACCTGTTACGCGTCTTCGAGGAAGACGGTTCGGCGACCCGATCGGCGGGTCGCTGGTTCTGGAGCCGCCAGGCCTTTCCTGCCGAGGAGGTGCACCTGCGCCGCATCCTCGCCGACAACGTCGTGATCATCGACACGTCGCAGCCCCGGCCGCAGGTGATCGGCGAGATGGACCAGTTCACAGCGCCGGTGCTGCTGCACGAAGAGGCCGTGTATCTGCACGAGGGCGCGCAATACCACGTGGATCGGCTGGACTGGAACGAGAAGAAGGCCTATGTGCGCCCGGTGCAGGTCGACTACTACACGGACGCGCTGGCGTCGGTGACTGTGCAGGTGCTCGAGACCTTCGCGGGGCCTGAGGGCGCCGGACTAGCACGCAGTCACGGCGAGGTGAAGATCACCTCTCTCGCGTCGATGTTCAAGAAGATCCGCTTCCACACGCACGAGAACATCGGCGCCGGACCGATCCACCTCCCTGAGCAGACGCTGCACACGACGGGGTACTGGGTGACCGTCGAGGAAGACCTGTGGCGCTCGCTCGGACGCGAATCCCTCGAAGCGGGGCTGCAGGGCATGGCGCATTCGCTGCGCCACATAGCGAGCCTTCGATTGATGTGCGACCCGCGTGACCTGGGCGCGGTGGCGGAGGTGCGCAGCGTCACGACTCAGCTGCCGACCGTCACCGTGTTCGAAGCGTACCCGGGCGGTGTTGGTTTTGCGGCGAGGCTCTTCGCGCTGCATCGCGAGCTGCTCGACGACGCGGCGGCCCTCGTCCGCGACTGCCCGTGCGCGGCGGGGTGTCCCTCGTGCATCGGCCCGCTTCATCTCGTGGAAGGAGCCAAAGAGGCATGTCTGCGACTTCTCTCCGCGAGCGCCTTAGCCGTCTAGGGTCACCACCCCGCCCGCGGCCTCAGCGCTCTTATGAGCTGCCGCGCGGATTCGAGAATCTGCTCACGCCGTTCGGGATCGCGGCCGTGCGACAGGACGTGATCGCGCTGCCTCCCCTGGAGCCCGATCCCGGCTCCATCGCATACGTCGACACCGAGACGACCGGGCTCATGGGCTGCGCCGGCACTTATGTCTTCGCCGCGGCGGTGGCGCGACCCATCGATTGCGGCTTGCGCGTCGCGCAATTCTTCCTCCCAGAGCCAGGAATGGAATCGGCCTTCTTGCATGCATTGCGCGACGAGATCGCGCCGGCGGCCGGGCTGGCGACCTTCAACGGAGGGTCGTTCGACCTGCCCGTCTTGCGCACGCGATGGGTGATGGCCCGAATGCCCGGGGAGTTCGTGCACGCACCGCACGTGGACCTGCTGACCCTGGTCCGCGCTCTCTACCGGCACCGACTCGAAAGCTGCACGCTTCGCTTCGTCGAGGAGCGCGTGCTCGGCTACGAGCGCGACGATCCGCTGCCCAGCGCGCTGGTGCCGGATGCGTACTTCGACTATCTCCGCGCGGGGTCGCGCGATCTTCTAGAAGCTGCGCTCGAGCACAATCGCCTGGACGTCATCAGCCTGGCGCACCTCCACTCGCGCTTGCTGCGCCGGCTCGAGGGAGCGGACGTCGACATGGACGCTGACGACTGGCTCGCCCTGGGCAAGCACCGATGGCGGCGCGGCGCACGCGCCGACGGATGGCGCGCGTTGCGAAACGCAGCTGCGTTCGCGCATGGAGATGCTTCGGCGACCGCGGGGCTGTTGATCAGCCGGCGGCTGCTGCGGCGGGGCGCGACGGCGGCCGCCGATCGCATGCTCGACTGGCTCGAGTCGAGCGTGCGCGAGGACCTTCGCGTCTCAGTCGCACGCGCTCGACTCCTGGAGTGGCGACGCCGCGATCCCGAAGGTGCGCTCCGTGTGGTTGAGGATGCGCAGCGCCGCATGCCCGACGCCGCCGGCGAGCTCGAGCACCGGCTCGACCGGCTGCGGCGAAAGGTGGCGCTCCGAAGAGGCGGCGACCGCCTCGACCGGGGGCGCGACGGGCGGAAGCGCGATGCTCGGCCGGTTCAGCTCGAGGCTCCGATCCTGGAGCCCCCGGCCTAGCGGCAACGCGTGGAGCGTCGATCCAGGGTGGGAGGCCTTACCTGACCCAGGCCGCCGTCGAGAACGAACCGGGCTTCTAAGCCGGCCGCGCCGGCGGGGGGTCCTGCCGTCACTCGCTTACAGATTCATTGCCCTATTCGCGACTGAAATGCCCTTTTTCCACGTTAGCGCCAACAGAATGCATGCCCGGTTGCTTAAATGTCGCTGACCAAATTGCCTGAAGGACGAGACTCCTCCGCCCGCCGGAAGCAGCGCGCCCAGTCGCTGGTGGAATTCGCCATCTCCTCGACTGTCCTGCTCCTCCTCGCGATGGGGCTCATCGACCTCTCCCGTGCCTTCTACTACTCGGTCTCGCTCCAGGGTGCGGCCCGCGAAGGCGCCCGCCATGGCGCGTGGTTCAACACCGCGGCGCGGGAAAACCTGTTCCTCGACGACAGCGACGTCATGACCGCCGTCCGTCAGGCGCTGTACGGCGCCGGCTTCAACGACAGTCAGATCAACCTGGTCACCTCGAACGGCTGCCTCAGCCCGACGGACGGCAATGGCGTCAGCAACAAGCCGTATCCCGCGTCCGCGTATCCAGCGACTCCGCAGACGGTCAACGTTTACATCTGCTACACGGATCCAAACGGTTTCACTCGCGGGACGATAGCCAACCATCCGACAGACAACTCCTTCTGGTTGGGTGACATAAACGTGTCGATCTTGATGAACTTCCAGCTCATCACGCCTCTCATCCAGGGCTTGTTCGGCAACGGCCTCGACCTTGCCTACAACGAGCACTTCACGATCCAGGGCAAGCCATGACGAAAGGAGCCGCCACATACACGAAGAGCCAGCGCTCTCAGGGCCTGACCGAGTTCGCGATCATCGCCCCGATCATCCTGCTGCTCACGTTCGGGATCATCGACTTTGGGCGTGCTCTCTACCTCTACATAACCCTGCAACAGGCGGCCAACGAGGGGGCACGCGTGGCCGTGCGCGCGTCCTATTTCATCGACGCCAACGGCAATCCTCACCAGTGGCCCACGGATACTGACGTCTCGGACGCGATCCAGGGGCACGCCGTGATCATGAACCTGGCCAACAACCCGGCCTGCCCGAACGGCCCGCTGCCCAACAGTGGAATTCCTCAGGGCTCTCCATCAAAGCCCGCAGCCAACACGGGCTGGATATTCATCACCGATCCGAGCACAGCCGGGAACGGGACGCCGAACGGCCCACGGGGCGGCCGGGGCTCCTATCCGCCGCCCAACCTTGGCGCCGGCTGCAACAACGTGACGCCCGCGACAGGAAACGAGCCCATCAAGGTCACGCTCTGGTACACGTTCCAGCCGATCACTCCAATCATCCAGCAAGTCATTGGCAACAACATCGTCATCACTGCATATGCGGTTTACCGTGCTGAATATTCGAACTAGGCCCGCGCGGCGGGACCTGCAGCAGGGACAGGCGATCATCCTGATCGCGCTGCTCATCCTGGTGCTGTTCGGCATGCTCGGTCTTGCCATCGACTCCGGCCGCGGTTACGTCGACCGGCGCGATCAGCAGGCAGCGGTCGACGCAGCTGCCCTTTCGGCCGGCGACTGGTACGAGAACTACACCGACATCAACCTCTCGATCCAGCAGTCTGTCGCGCTTTACCAGCGCGACATGCGCCTGTACAACGGACCCGCCGGGGCTCCCAACCACACCTTTGCCCTGGTCGGCCCGACGAGCTCGCTGCCTCAGGACACCTGGATCTATTCCTACAACGAGGGCTACACGCTGACAATCGTCGCGACCAACACGCAGTTCAACGGCTACGAGTTCGAGTACACGACCACGCACAACCTTCCGCTCGCGTTCATCCAGATCTTCGGTGGATCGAGGACTGTGCCCATAGGGGCCACCGCGACCTCGATCGTCGGCAACCAGCGCCAGACACCGGCCTTGTTGACGCTCAGCAACCAGAGCTGCGCGACCAACCTGACCGGGTCCGCGCAGCTGACGGTGCTCGGAGACGTGTACACCAACGGAACCGCGTGCCTTGACTCCAACCTGCACGAAGCAGGCAACTGCTACGGCGGCGCAGGATCCAACTGCAACGTCGCGCAGTACTACTGCTACAACTCGACCCCAGGTTTCGTGCCGTATGCACCGCCATGCCTGCCCGGTGACACTCAAGGCACCGGCATCGTTCCAGCACCGACGCTGCCCGACCCGGGCTTCCTCGCAACTTCTGCGGGTTACTACACGAACAACGAGGCCTACGGCCAGTGGAACCGCGGCACGTGGACAGAGATGCGTCCGGGAGAGTACGCGAACTTCCACCTGAGCGGCGGATCGGCCAGCTGCGCCTTCCTGGATCCTGGCGTCTACACCTTTCTGGGCGGCTACTCGTCTGACGCGAACGGGAGCTTCCTGTCGAACGAACTCAGGCCACCCGAAGAGGAGCTCTGGTCGAGCCCTGCGGGGACAAGCCTCGCCACACCGGAGTTCTGGAACCAGAACGGTGTCGGCGTGGGCGGCGGTGCGGGGGCCGGCTGCGCGGGCCAGTTCAACCTGACGGTCGTCCCCGCTCTCGGCATGGGCATCAAGCACCAGGGCGGCGGCGGCAACTGGGGGGTTGAGGTGACCTCGGTCCGTTGGGATCGTTTTCTCGATCCCAACATCACGCCCGACCCTTGCTACAACTCGCCGGGATGCCGCCGCGAGAGCGCGCCCTCCGCATGCCAGCAGGTCAACACGCTCGACGGCAACAACTCCGGCATCGATGTAAACGTCACGCGGAATGCGCCGGGCGCCCAGTACTACAACGTGTACGTCAACGCCAACGGGTGTGACGGCGTGCCCAACAACTTCTCGTTCCTCGGCCGCTTCCTGGCTCCGGGCTTTATCGATGCCGGGAGCCCGCCGGCGGCGGCGATAGGCCCGTTTCCCAATGGTGTTGCAAGCACCCTGATCAATGGAGTCAACGGGTGGACTTGCGGGATCGCCACGGTCACGATCTGCAACATCGCGTACAACAACATGTCACCGACGGTTCAGTGCTATGCGCAAACGCGCATCAAGCTGTGCCAGACGCCCGACGACGAGACAGCGCCCCAGTGCTTCAGCAACTGTCCTCCTCCGGCCAACCTGCTGTCGCAGGAGAACGCTCCCATGTCGCTCGAATACCCGCCGTACACGGCCGGGGACGTGGCGAACGAGAACTACTGCCAGCCGTCGCCCAACCCCGGCAACCTCAATGCGCCATGCATCGGCTCCCAGGTCACGCCCGGCGGCGTGCAGTTCTACTTCCCGAACGGGTCGTGTTTCAACCAGAACTCCAATGGCGCGACGTACGTCTACGGCGGGGTGCAGTACAACTGGATCGTCATCTACGCGCCGGCCACCAACACATGCGACGAGTCGATGAACGGTGGCGCGTCGACGCAGTTCATCGGCACCATCTACACGCCCGGGGCCAACTGGACGATCAACGGAGGCGACAGATCGCCGCTGGCCGGCCAGGTGATCTGCTACACGGCGAAGGTGGCCGGTGGCGGGCAGGCCGGGATCGACTTCAACCCGAACTACTCGCCGGTCCCCCCGGCCGCGAGGCTGATCAACTAGACGGGCGGGCTTCGTAGCCCAGAGCCCTCAGCGCCTCGTCGATCCACTGGAGTGCCATCTCGCGTGTGCTGGCCCACGTCTCGGGCGACGCACCCGGTGTGGCGGTGTCGATCACGACTCGCCCGGCCACGCGCAGCAGGCGCCGGACCAGGGGCCCTGCGTCCGGTGAAGTGAACTCGAGCTGCTCCAACGCGCGGGTCAGCACAAAGCAGGCGGCGTTGAACGTCTCCGCATCGATTGGCGTACTATTCGCCAACCGTTCGGCCAGCTCCGCCCGCAGATCGGAGGGGTCCATAGGCCGGACTATTATTCGAGTTAAGGCTTGGGTATGGATCTCACCGAACCTGTTTTGCTGACGCCTGAGGGCCTCGAGAAGCTGAAGCGTGACCTTGAGGTCGCGCTACGCCGGCGTGCGGAGGCAGGCGAGCGGCTCAAGGAAGCCTTCCAGCCAGGCGACATCGAGGACAACCCCGAGTACGAGCAGGCGAAGGAAGAAGTTGGGCTCCTCGACAGCCGGATCTACGAGCTGCAGGAGATGATCGGCCGGGCCCAGATCATCAAGGACACTCACTCGAGCGTTGCCGAACCCGGCTCGACCATCGAGGTCGTCGACAACGAGGGCGAGAGCGAGACATACCACCTGGTCGGCGCCGTCGAGAGCGACCCGTCCGCGGGCCGCATCTCGGTTGACTCGCCTGTCGGCCGCGCCCTGGTCGGAAAGAAGAAGGGCGACAAGGTGACGGTCAGCGTGCCGTCGGGAACGCTCACCTTGACCATCAAGGCGGTCAAATAATGAGAGGGAACCTGCCGGTTCCCTCTCACGCTCCCCGTAGGGGGCCCCAAAAGGAAGCCGACCCGGCCTGCGGCCGGGCAAGCGCCGCTGCTCTCCTTCCCGCGGAAAGGTCTGGACTGGAGTAGCAAAAACGTCTGCGCTGAGGACCACCGCCGACACGGGTAAGGGGATCGACCCCGATGGGATCTCTGAGCGGACCACCGTCGGCGTCTTCTTCCGGCAGGCGGCGAAGTACGGCGACCGCGCTCTGATCCACCACCGCATCGGCGACGCATGGAGCGTAAAGAGCTGGAACGCAATGCGGCAGGACGTGCTTTCTGTCGCGTCCGCCCTGATCGAGGCGGGAGTGAAGAGTGGCGATTCGGTGATCGTCATGTCGGAGAACCGCGTCGAGTGGCTCATCTGCGACTTCGGCATCCAGGCCGCGGGCGCTGTCACAGTGCCGATCTATCCCAACACGCCACCAGAGGTTGCGAGGACCATCGCGGAAGACAGCCTCGCGGTGCTGGCGATCGTATCCGACTCGCAGCTGGCGGCCAAGCTCCCGGCCGGCGGCTCGCTGCGCCAGGTGGTCCTGATGGATCGGGAGGTGCGCGCATGGACCGACCGCGGCCCGACCCGGCTGGCTGAGGTCGACGCCCGTCTCAGGGCCATCCGCCCGGACGACATGTGCACCATCGTGTACACCGCCGGCACCACCGGCGTGCCGAAAGGCGTCGAGCTGCTGCATCGGAACCTGGTCGACGTCAGCCGCGCAGCTCTCCAGGTGCACCCGATCACCGACGCCGACGTCTCGCTCTCGTGGCTGCCGTACGCGCATGTCTACGGGCGCATCAACGAGATCTTCATCGGGATCATGTACGGCGGGCAGACGTGGATCTCACGCGGCCCGGACCACCTGGCCGGCGAGCTGCACGAGGTCAAGCCGACGGTAATGTGCAGCGTTCCGCGCGTCTACGAAAAGATGTATGCGGCCGTGATGTCCCGCGTGCACGAGTCCAGTCGAACGCGACGCGCGATCTTCGGATGGGCAATGCGTGTGGGGGGTCGCTTTTCGCAGACGGCCCATCCGGGTCCGGTCCTGCGGGCTCAGCGCGCCCTGGCCGACCGGCTGGTCCTTGCATCGCTGCGCACCCGTCTTACCGGCGGCCGCCTACGTTTCTTCGTCAGCGGCGGCGCCGGCCTCGCCCGCGAGATCGAGGAGTTCTTCTGGGCGATCGGCGTGCCCATCCTCAACGGCTGGGGCCTCACCGAAACCTCCTCCGGCGTCTGCTCGAACACCCTTTACCAGCACCGTTTCCTGACGGTTGGCAAGCCGTTTCCAGGGGTCGAGCTGAAGGTTGCCGACGACGGCGAGATCCTGGTCAAAGGGCCAGGCAACATGCGGGCATACCACAACAAGCCCGAGGCGACTGCCGAAGTCATGAAGGACGGGTGGTTCTACACCGGCGACATCGGTGAGATCGACGCGGACGGCTACCTCAAAATCACCGACCGCAAGAAGTCGCTGTTCAAAACCGCGGGCGGCAAGTACATTGCCCCGCAGCAGCTCGAACACGACCTCCTCAGCGACCCTTTGATCACGCGCTCGGTCATCGTCGGCGAAGGCAAGCCTTACGTGACGGCGCTCATCGTCCCCGACTGGGACGCGGCGAAGAAGCAGGGCATGGACCAGGCCGCGGTGAAGGCCCGCATTCAGCAGACGGTAGACCGGGTGAACGCGCACCTGGGACAGTGGGAGACGATCAAGTACTTCACGATGCTTCCACGCGACTTCACCGAGACGAGCGGGGAGCTTTCCCTCAAGCAGGACGTCAAGCGCAAGGTGATTGCCGAGCGATACGGCGACCAGATCGAATCCATGTACACGGGCAAAACGAAAGCCTCGTAGAGTTCCGACCGTGGCGACACCGGTCGACCTTTCCGAAGTTCACGCGGCGCTGGACCGCCTCCGCCCGCAGCTGTGCCATTGCGGCCTGAAGGGAGAATGTCTGGGCTGCAAGGGCATCGAGATGGTGCGCGCGCAGGCCGAAGCGGTGGCCGCGGCGGCGAGCCAGCCCATCCTGATCCAGGTCGCACAGGAATCGGCGATGCAGGACATGGCCACGCGCTTCCAGGCCATGTCCGAGCGGTTGATGTCGGATCCTGAGATCCGCCGCTCGGCCGAGCAGATGCAGGAACGGTTAATGGAGGACCCCGAGACGCGCCAGCTCCTCGAGGAGCTGATGCGCCGCCTGGGCGGCACGCCTCCTACGGACGAGCTGAACTAGAGCGCGCCTAGGTCCGCTCCTCCGACGCCCGCCCCTCCGGCGCTGCGTTGCTACGTGGTTGGGGTTGGCTTGGTAGGTCTGGCCGGCGCGTTCCACATTCAAGTTGGCGATCAGCTTGGTGCGGAAGTCCGCCTCGGTGACGTGCTGCGCCGCGGCGACCTGGGAGAGCGACTGGTGAGCGGCGAGGTCTGCCTTGAGCTGCGCCTCGGTCACGCCCAGTGCACTCGCCGCGGCTGTGATGTACTGCTGCATATAGGCGCCGATGGCGGGCTTGGCGTTGCCCGCCGCGCTGTGGCCGGCCGATGAAGGCAGCGCGCAGGGCGTCTGGCCCGCCAGCTTCTTTTTGATCGTGTCGGCCTGCGCTTGCGTCAGCTGTCCGCCCTTCACCTCGTCGGCCAGGGTGTCGGCGATCGCCTTCTGATACGCGGCGCTGATCTCGGCCTGGCTCTTGCTGATGGCCACGGCGAAGTGCTTCATGAAGTCGCTGCAGGCCGTCGACGACGCGCTCGCGTCCACCGCCGCCACCTGGGCGTCGGAGGGAGCAGACGTCGACGGACGGAATCCGAAGGTCATGCCGGCGGCCGAAGCCGTGACGACGACCGCGAGGCCGGCGATGAGCACAGCGCCGACGGCCAAGCCGGCGACGCGCAGGTAGCGGGTCCGGGTGATTAGGGTGATCATGCTTCCACTCTCACACTGGCGATTCCAAGCATCCTCATCCTTTTGTAAGTCCCGTCCGAAATCGCGGCTTATAGTCGGCTCATGGAAGCGCCGCCGATCGCGGGATGGAGCGGGAAACGCGCGGTCGAGCTATACGTCCGGACGTACACGACCATGCTGCAAAGCTCCGGCGACATCAGGATCGAGTCGCTCGTCCAGGCGCACCTCGGCATGGGCTCAGTCCTTCACCCGCTGGCCGCCGAGCCGCAATCCGACATGGGCGCTCTGCTCTATGCGGTGCGCCGCCTGCCGGCCGCCATCAGCCGCTGCCGCCGCGTCGTCATGGGCCAGAGCCCGCAGGGCTTCAAGGCGGTGATGGGCGCAGACATCCTGTCGTGGGATGCGGTCAAGGCTCCCGCTCGCAGAAGGCGCTGGTACCACGATGGCAACGACATGCTTGCGGTGCTCATCGCGTCGAAGTCGGACATCGATGACCTGGTGCCGACGCTGGTCGCGTTTCAGATCGAGTGGAACAAGCTGCACCGCGCGCTCCAGGACGTGGGTCTCTCCGACGAGGAGGCCAGGCTCGCGGCCGGCGCGACGCCAGACGACTGGCGGCGGCTGCGGGAGGCATGGGGCGATCAGTGCGATGCCAACCTCGCCGCGATCAAGCGCGCGGAGTGCCAGATCGTGTTGCGGTTGATCGGCGGCAGCCACATCGGTTTCGCGCGCAACGCGAGCCGCTGGTGGCAGCCGATCGCTGCCGCGATGGACGAGCTCGGCGCTCGCGACGCGCCGGTGTACTTCGTGTCCTCCAACGCGCACAGCCTGGTCAACGTGTTGACGGGTGTTGCCCGCCGGATCGAGGACGAGATCGTCGACTGGATCGGCCGCACCGACCGCGACCTCGACGCTGAGCGACGCAAGCTCGAAGCCGGGCACAGCCGAGCGTCGCGGCAGAACTGGCTTTACTACGGCGCCCGCCAGGTGTTCGACGCGCATCCCGAGCGCGAGCGCATGCGCAAATGGCGAGCGGAGCTGGAGACGGCCAACGGTGTGCGCCACATCCCGGCCGTGGCCACTGGCGTCGACTCGGCCGCGCAGGTCTTCATGCTGTCCAAGCTCGACGCCTCGGCGATCGATCCACGTGTCGGCGCCGTCGACGAGCGCAAGCTCCACGAGTCGGACGCATGCGTCGTCAACGTCGACTATCCGCTCGGCGAGGCCGCGTACCACATCCTGCGGCAGGTCGCGGAGCAGGCCGCCTGGATCGCGGGCGTCTATGTGCTCGGCAAGGCCGCGACCCTCAACGCCGACGTCGGCGATGTGATGATCCCCAACGCCGTCTACAACGAGCATTCGGGCAACACGTACTGGCTCGACAACTGCTTCACCGCCGGCGACGTGCAGCCCAACCTCGTCTACGGCTCCGCGCTCGACAACCAGCGCGCTGTCACGGTGCGTGGCACGTTTCTCCAGAACCGCGACTACCTCGATTTCTACTACCAGGGTCACTACACCGTGGTCGAGATGGAGGCGGGCCCCTACCTCGACGCGTGCTACGAGGTCGGGCAGGCGGAGCGGTACCCGGTCGGCGAGAGCGTGAACATGGCGCAGGTCAACTTCGACCTGGGCATCGTCCACTACGCATCTGACACGCCGTACACCCAGGCACGCACCCTCGGCGCGCGAGGCCTGAGCTACCGGGGAATGGACTCCACCTACGCCTCGGCTATCGCCGTGGCGCGGAGGATCCTGCAGCGCGAGGAGGCGCTGGTCTCGCCGAGCTGAAGACCACCTTGTGCGGGTGGTTGTGCGCGTTGGCGCCGTGGTGGATCTCGCCGCAGGGGTGACAGCTCTCCACCTGGATGGTGGAATGCCCGATGTCGAAACGCTCGCACAACCGGCCCTCGACGTCGCGCACGACGTGCTCCGCGTTGGCCAGCGAGGTGTCGGCGATCACGATGTGGCAGCTGAGCGCCATGGATTCGGATGACAGCGCCCAAACGTGTAGGTCATGGAGCCCAGTCACCTGTGGGGTGTGCTCGATCTCGGCTGTCAGAGCCTTGAGGTCGATCTCGGCCGGCGTTCCCTCCATGAGCAGGTTCACCGTCTCGCGGACGATCCCCCACGCGCTGTACGCGATGAGCGCGGCGATGGCCAGCGACAGGATCGAGTCGACGTAAAGCCAGCCCGTCAGCAGGATGACCAGGCCGGCGACGACGACCCCGACCGATGCAGCGACATCGCCGGTCACGTGCAGCAGGGCCGCTCGCAGGTTCAGGTTTCGCCCGCCGCCGCCGAGATTCAGGATCACGAACACGTTGATGGCGACCCCGACCAGCGCTGTGGCGATGACGACCCCGCCCTGGACAGGCTCGGGCGCCAGCAGGCGGCGCACCGCCTCGAATGCGATGGCAACCACGATGACGATGAGGGCAGCTGAGTTCACGAGGGCCGCCAGGATGCCGACCCGCTGGTAGCCGTAGCTCCGGTGCTGGTCGGCCGGCCGCCTCGACTGCTCGAGCGCGAACCAGGCGAGGCCGAGGGCGAAGACGTCCGTCAGGACGTGGCCGGCGTCGGAAAGCAGCGCGAGCGAGTGTGAGTACAGCCCCCCGGCGAGCTCGATGAGCAGGATGCCCAGCGTCAGGCCCAGGGCCAGGCGCAGCTTCCCCCCGCCCGTAGCTACATCAACCATGCCTTCAATTTACCCATCGCGCCACCAATCCGAGCCTCTTTCGAGGTAGGCCAGCAACATGCCGTGGCGCAGCCCCTCGTGGCTCACGTGCAGCACCGCCAGGCCGTACCAGTCGAGGAAGAGGAGCAGCGCCTCGACCCCGCCCCGCATGGCTTTGACCCGGTTCGGCAGCAGGCCGAAGCGGGCCGCCACCGTCCTGGCGGGATCGCGGTCCAGGCGCATCGCGCACTCCAGCAGGTCGGCCGTGGTCAGGATGGCGGGAGGCATTCGCTTCGAGAGGAGCAGGGGCAGGTTGGAGGCGGTGCCGCCGGTGGCGACGAGGCGCTCGACGTCGCCGTCAGGGGCACCCGGCAGCACGCGCAACGCCGCCCTGCGGAGGCGGGCGCGCTCCTCGGGCCTGGGCGGGTCCTCGGTCGAGGCGCCGCCCAGGTCCACGAGCGCCCATTCCCTTCGAGCCGAGTGCCGGCTCGCCGCGCCCAAGAAGCTCAAGGCCGCCTCGCGTCGGGCGGAGATGATGCGCACCGGAGTGCCGATGACCTCACTTGCCCGGCGCACGAAAGCCCTGCCGTCCGAAGCCTGGCGCACCGCCTGGGTGGCGCAGGCGATCAGCTCT
>VBGE01000249.1 GCA_005880345.1 Chloroflexota bacterium
GGGCTCGGGCTCGCCATCACGCGCCAGATCGTCGAGATGCACGGAGGCAAGATCTGGGTCGAAAGCGAGCCCGGCGCAGGCTCGGACTTCCACTTCATGCTGCCCGTGAACACGAAAGCCTGAGGTTCGTCGCCGCGAGGGGCCGCCGCCCGGACTAAACCCTTCCCAGGAACTCCGTCACGAGCGACTGGAAGTGGTGCACCCCGTTTTCTCGCAGGGCGCTGAACCGTCCACTCTGGTACGAGCGCGAGCGGAGGCCGCGCTGCACCTGTTCGCATACCGCGATGTCTTCCTGCTGGATCTCGTCGGAGAACGCGATCGTCTGCTGCATCGACTCCCACCCCGCTCCGGTGCCAGGCTCGGCGAAGAACCATTCGAAGATGGTCAATGTCCGGTCCGGGCCCATCGGCAGGATCACGTTGGTGCTGAGGTTGTCCTGATAGATGTTCAGCATCGTGTTCGGAAAGATCCAGTAGTACAGGGCGTTGTCCTCGGCGCCCGGCATGCGGATGTAACGCCGGTCACGACCAGGGACCTCACCAGGCTTGAGCTCGCGGATCGGCGCGTGCTGCTTGGAGTAGTAGCGAAAGGTCTCGACGCGGTAGTTGTCGTACTCGAGCTCCTTGAACAGGCCGGGGTGCGCGATGGGCAGGTGATAGCCCTCGAGATAGTTGTCGACGTACACCTTCCAGTTGCAGGCGATGTCGTAATCGCGGTGCTCGATCAGCCGCATCGTGTCGAGGTCATAGCCGGCGGCCGCGATCTCTGAGGGGATCGCACCGATCCAGTCGGCCAGCGGCGCGGCGTCCACGTCCAGGTTGGCGAAGACAAATGGGCCCAGCGTGTCGACGCGGATGGGAACGAGCCCGAAATCCGCCTTGTCGAAATCCTCGGTGCCCTCCATCTCGCGAGCGACCTGCAGCTTGCCGTCGAGACCGTAGACCCAGCCGTGGTATCCGCACTGCAGCGACTTGCGATTGCCGCGGGTGGTCGCGACCTGGGCGGCTCGATGGCGGCACACGTTGTAGAGGCCGCGCAGCTTGCCGTCCTGGGCGTGCGTGAGGAGGATCGGCTCGTCGAGGATGGTCGCCGGTTTGAAGTCGCCCGGCCGGGCGAGCTCGCCGCGATGCGCGACCAGCTGCCACGTGCGATAGAAGATGCGGTCCTTCTCGCGCTCGAGCACCGCCGGGTCGAGGTACATCTGGGACGGCAGTGTCGAGGCGCGCGCGGTGCCCGTTTCGAGCCTGGCCATGCGCGAACATTGTCGCTCGGTGGCCGCATCCCTCGCGATCGTCAACGGCCAGGTCTGGTCCCGGCCGGGCCTTTCCGCCGTGGCGGTCGACGGCGAGCGCATCACCTTCGTCGGCGCCGGAAGCTTGCAGGCCGATCGGGTCATCGACGCGGCCGGAGCGTCCATCCTGCCGGCCTTCAACGATGCCCACGTCCACTTCCTGATGGGCTCGCGCTCGCTCAGCGAGCTGGACCTCCACGGCGTGGCCACCCAGGCCGAGATCGAGCGACGCATCATCGAATACGCGCGCGGCCACGCCGGGCAGTGGCTGGTCGGGCGCGGCTGGTTCTACTCGGCCTTTCCCGGTGGCATGCCCACGTTCGGTCTGCTCGACCGCCTCGTCGCCGACCGCCCCGCTTACATCGAGTCGTTCGACGCGCACACCGGCTGGGCCAACAGCCGTGCGCTTGCCATCGCCGGGATCCCCGGCGCCGGTGTCTTGAAGGAGGGTGCGCTCCTCGACGTGACACGCCACATCCCGGCGCGAACGAAGGCGGAGGACCTCGATGCGCTGCGCGCCGGCATGCGGTTGGCGGCTTCGCGCGGCATCGGGTCGGTCCAGGAGGCAGGTGACGGCCAGAACCAGCTCGAGCTCTGGACGGCCCTGCGGGATGCAGGCGAGCTCACGCTTCGGGTCCGGCTCGCCTACGACCTGACACCCGGCCTCGACCTCGACGCCTACAACGGGTTGCCACGCCAGGGCGATGCATGGGTCGCCACCGGGATCCTCAAGGCCTTCGCCGACGGCGTGGTCGAATCGCACACGGCCGCGATGCTCGAGCCGTACGCAGGCTCGAACGAACGCGGCGATCCCATATGGGGGCCAGACCAGCTTCGCGACGCCGTTCGCGATGCCGATGCGCGAGGCTGGCAGGTCCAGGTCCACGCCATAGGAGATGCCGCGATCGGGCAAGCCCTGGACGCCTTTGAGGGCACGACGCGTGGCCGGCGGCACCGCGTCGAGCACATCGAGACTCCGCACCCGACAGACGTCGCGCGGTTTGCCCGCCTCGGCGTCGTGGCCAGCATGCAGCCACAGCACTCCGACCCGAAGCTCACCGAGGTGTGGCGGCGCCACCTCGGTCCCGCACGCGCGACCAGAGGCTGGCCGTGGCGCGAGCTGGGGCGCTCCGGAGCACATGTGGCGTTCGGCACCGACTGGCCGGTCGTCCGGCTCGACCCGTGGGCGAGCCTCCAGGCCGCGCGCGACATCAGCCGCGACGACGCGATCCGCGCGTGGACGGAAGGAAGCGCATACGCCGAGCACTCCGAGACGAACAAAGGCGACGTGCGCGAAGGCATGCTCGCGGACATCGCGGTCGTCGACCTCGAAACCGGCGAGGTCAAGGCGACCGTCGTCGGAGGTCGCCTGGTCTACGAAGGGTGAGGGGCCGGTTCCCCGGCCCCTCGTCAATCGCTACTGACCCAGCGCGGGCGCCGGCATCGGCGTGGCCGATGAGGTTGGCTGCGTGTGGATCGCGTG
>VBGE01000250.1 GCA_005880345.1 Chloroflexota bacterium
CGGCTCACCATGGTCGCTTCGCTTTGGAAAGCGGGCTCGCCGATCTGCATCTGCGACTTCACCGCCGGCCTACGGCTGAGCCAACCCACCATCTCGCACCACATGGCGCGGTTGAAAGAGGCCGGCCTGGTCGAATCCGAGAAGCGCGGCATCTGGGTCTACTACCGCCTCCGCGACAAAATGCCGACAGAGACACGAAAGTTGTTGAGCGGCCTGGTCGGCTAGCTTTCGCCCGCTACTGTTACGCCGTGCGCGTGTTCGGGGTCGCGGTCCTATCACTCTTTGTCGCCGTGGCCTGCGGGGGCGGCGGGACGCCGACCGCTGCGCATAGCCCCATAGGAACGCCCGCGACTTCATCCGCCGGCGGCGCCACACCGACGGCGAGCACCTCAGCCATTCCCACCGGCAGTCCTGGCCCCGCGTCCCTTGTCCACTGCCCCGGTCCGGTGCCCGCCGGAGACAACCTCGTCATCGGCACTGTGGTCGGCGATCCCACCATCGTCGTGCGCGACATCCAGGACCCGGCCAACGCGAAGAACGTGTGCACACTCGACGCCGGCGCGCTTGCTCCGCAGTTCGTGAGCGCCTCGACGGTCGCGTACGAGACGGCTGAGAACCAGATCGTCGAGGCCCCTGTGGCCGGCGGGCCGACAACGCTCATCGCAACCTACAGCTCGGGCTTCGGTTCGGGTCAGTACGCCGTCAGTCCTGAGGGGCGCTCAGTCACGTACCTCGACGGCAACGCGTGGCGCGTGGTGAGCTCCTCTGGCAATCGCGTGCTTTCCACATTGCCCGCCTCACCCAACCGCGGCGTGGCTTTCAACCAGGACGACAGCTTCCTCGCGTTCTCGCCCGACGGTCTTTACGTCGCGCTGTTCCAGACATTCCACGTCGGCGGCAGCGGGGAGACAGCGCCCGACCAGGTCCGCAAGGCGAGTGACGGCCAGCTCGTCTATTCCACGACCGGCATGACGATGGCCGTTTGGGCATCGGTGCCCAGCCGCCTCTTCTTCCGTGACAACTCAGGCAACCTGCACCGTTGGGATCCGAGCAGCGGGCTCTCGGCAATGACCTCTCTCGGCTGGGTCCGGCCTAAAGCGTCGCCCGACGGCCGCTGGATCGCCTACACGTTCCCCACCGTCAGTGGCGTGGGAGGCGTGGGGTTTTACAGCGTCCAGTCGAACAGCGTGCAGAACACCTCACCACCCGGCCGGTCGGGCGTGAGGTTCCTCACCAACGACCTTGTCTGGTACATCGGCGAGAAGCAGTGCTCGACGTGCTTTGGCGGCCAGCCGACTCCGACCGGCGTGACCTACATCTACAGCATTGCGGGCTCGTCTGAGATCACGTCGCGGCTGGCGAGCACGAGCGACGCCTGGCCGAAGGTGACCGCCCCCGGCCTTTAACGCCCGTCGCGGCCGAGCCGTTAGGAAGCGATCTCGGGCTTCCGCTGCTCCTGGCGCGCCCGGTCCTCGGGACCGATCATTCGCTCCATCACGGCGCGGTATTGCAGGAGTGCCTGGCGCATCCCCTCCGTCCGATCGCGCGACGTGTAGCCGAGCTTGTGTGCGCGCCGGACCTCATCCGGCAGGTCCCGCTCGACCAGCGGGTGGCCGCGCTCGCGCAGCACCGACATGACCAGTGCCTCCGCCTCGCGGACGGCCTGCTCGGGGTTGTCGACGAACTTGGTCTCGATCTCGTCCCACTCATTGATGTAGCGGTCGCGTGAGCCGGGCGGCAGCGGGCGCAGCTTGGCCCGGCTCCGGCCGAGTCCGGCCGCCCGCACGAGGAATAGCAAGACCACGACCACCAGGGCGACCACGAGGATCGTGATCAGGGTTCCAGTGTTCATCTAACAGCCACCTCCAATTCAAGAACGCCAGTGCGGTCGCTTCGACTCGGAGGGCGGCGGGCCTAACCCCGCGTGAACTCGGGATGCGGGCCGCAGAATAGGCCCCCGTGGCCACGATCTCGGAGCTCGAGCCGGTTCGAGCCAAGCCCCAGCCGGCGGCCTCTGCGTGGGGCGCGGCGCTCGGCAACCGAAGGTTCCGAACCCTCGTTCTGCTGGTCGCCGGCGTGCCCATCGCCGCCGCTTACCTCTGGTATGGCGTGATCTGGCCGCTGTTCTGGAACCAGCTGAGCGACTTCCGCCAGGTCTACCTCGATGGCGCCCGCGTCATAGCGGCCGGAGGCGATCCGTACCAGTGCAGCACGACATTCTGCTCAGGCCACTCGAAGGGCTGGCTCGGAGCCGCCGGCGCCGTCTATCCCCCGTTTCCGTTGTGGGTCATGCAGCCATTCGCGCGACTCGACCCCGCGACGGTCGACGCGATCGCGCTGGTGGCCGCCAACCTCTGCCTCATCGGCTTCATCTGGATCGTCGTCCGGTCGCTCGCGGTGAAGGATTGGCAGCTCATCGCCTTGATCGCACTCCTGTGTGTCAGCTTCGCCCCGACCCTCACCGAGGTGCAGAACCGCAACTTCCAGGTTCTGCTGCTGCTCATCAGCGGACTGTTGCTGCTCGCCTGGCGGCGGGGTGACCGATGGTGGGCGGGCGTGGCACTCGGGTTGGGCCTGGCGATCAAGCTGGTCGAGGCGCCGCTGCTCGTGCTCGGCCTGTGGGGCAGGCGCTGGTGGTTCGTCACACTCGGCCTGGGGACATGGGCGGTGCTCTGGCTCCTGGCCGTGCCCCGCCTGCTGCCCGAATATCTCTTCCAGGTGCTCCCCAATTTCGGCCGCGGGTCAGGCGAGGAGATGAATATCGCCCCCCTCGGCGCTGTGGCCCGCCTGATCCACCCCGAGAGCCTGTATCTGCAGGGCCGCGGCGTGGACACGCCGGTGCTGGCCTTGACCGCGACGATCAGCCTCGCCGTTTTCGCCGTCACCGCGTGGCGCCTCCGCGGGCAGGCCAGCTCATCTTGCTGCTCGTGCCGATGATCGTCATCCTCGATTACGGCCTGCGCGTGCGGTCGCGGCGCCTCGTCGCTGCAGTGGCGGCAAGCTGGCTGCTCATCGGGCCGGCGTATCTCGCGTTCACCAACGCGTTCGCGATCGGCTTCGGATTCCAGGCTCTGTTCGAGGTGTGGGTCGACTCGGCGCTGGCCGGTGTGGTGATCCTGTGGCTCGCGTGCCTGCACGCTTTGCGACTGCAGACCGCCGGCGGTAAAAAGTACGAAACGCAATCGCAATCCTGAAGCCACCTCGTGCGGTGAGCGCGTTGTCTCTCTGTGGAGCTCCGGATGGCGATGCTCTGGAGTGGGCTCTTGCTGGGGAGTCAGACGACCGATACGTTGACCACCGCCATCGACAGGG
>VBGE01000251.1 GCA_005880345.1 Chloroflexota bacterium
TGCAGGCGGCCGTCCACGTAGACCGTCCGCCCCTTCTTGAGGTATTGGCCGGCGAACTCGGCCGTCTTGCCGAACGCCACGAGGTAGTGGAACTCGGTCCGCTCCTTGGCCTTGCCTTCGTCGTCCTTGCCGGCGTACGTGTTGGTCGCCAGCCGCATCCTGGCGACGTACATGCCCGTGGGCAGCGCCTTGACATCGGGGTCCGCCACCAGGTTGCCGATGAGAAGAACCTTGTTGACCATCGCATCACCTCCGTGAAATTGAGACCTACGTTAGAAATCGAGAGGCCCGCCGCCAACCCAGGTTGTTAAGAAGCGAGCCACACCGCCGGGTCGACCGGCGCGCCGTCGACGTCGATCTGGAAGTGGACATGAGGTCCGGTGGCCAGGCCGGTAGCGCCGACGAGGCCGATGAGCTGGCCGGGCATGACGGCATCGCCCGACCGGACGCGAAACTCGGCGAGGTGGCAGTAGACGAGGCGTACGTGCTCGTCCAGCACGACAACCACGAAGTTGCCCGCACCCGCTGCGTCGTAGCCCGTGAAAGCATGGCCGCTGGTGGCCGAATGCACCTCGGTTCCGGACGCCGCGGCAAGATCGATGCCGGTGTGAATGTGATGCCAAGGGCACAGGTCGTCGAATGGCTCGAGCTCGAGTGTCGTGCACCCGAAGGGTTGACTGACGACGGCGCCGACCACGACATCCGCCAGGTGCATGCGCGTGTGAGCCGGCACCTGGGTTGCCGCGATGAGCCAGACGGCCACGACCGCTGAGCCCGCCGCGAGGAAGCGCATCAGGCCTTGGCCAGAGCGTGGCCGATGTGAGTGAAGCCACTGTGCAGGACCGACTGAATCTTGTGCGCAGCCTTTTCGGCCCCGCCCATCGCGCCCGGCACCTTGAACGCGATCAGCAGAGACGCGAGTGCAAACAGGTGATGCATCGGCGTGATGCCATTTCTCTCGAGCGCGAATCCGACCGAGAGCACAAACAGCTGTGCCGGCTGCATGAAGATGTTGGTCGCGAAGTGCGACATCCACATCTTGGAGAGGTGGGAAGTCTCGGGCAGCATGAACAGCAGCGCCGCCATAGGCGCGGTGATCGCGAGGACGATGAGGATCGCGTAGCGCATCAGGTATGCGATGGCGAGGACTCCGTACCCGCCGGCCAGGGCGCCGGTCGTGACGATCTCCCACGTGCCCGCATTCGGGTTGTGCTTGAACTCGGTGGCGAAGCTCGTCAGGTCGTCGTAGGTGTTGAAGGTCTGCATCGTCGACGAGATCACGTTGGTCGCGTCCACGACCATCTGGAAGAGCGGCAGCGCAAAGTTGATGAGCAGGACGGCCATGAGCAGCCGCGGCAGCAGGATGCGAGCGGTGTACTGGGTGAAAAGGCCGTGTCCCCACATGATTCGGTACGAGGCCCACACCGCGATGAGGACGAGCGCCGCATCGGCGGCGATCTGGATCTTCGGTTCGAATCGAAGAATCGCCGAGCCGGCCACGAAGTCACCGCCTTTCTCGATGTCGGTGGTGGTCAGGACGAAGTTGAACCACACCTTCAACAGGAGGCCGATGCTGTCGTCCAGGATCCTGGCCAGGATCAGGTTCGGATGGACGATCGTGTTCAGGTAGCCGTCGATTCGGGACAGCTCGTCGTAGAGGCGAAGCCAGTTGAGGTCCATCGGTCAGTGGGCAGGCACAGAGCTCGTGAGGATGCCGACCAGTGAGCTCGCCACCTCGACGCCGATGGTGCCGACGACGATGCGCTGGATCCACTGCTT
>VBGE01000088.1 GCA_005880345.1 Chloroflexota bacterium
ACCGGGAGCCTCCTGGCCCGACAGCCGCCGAGCCAGCTGAGCGGACAGTCGGTCGCGCTGATCGGGGGGCGCCAGGTCGATGAGGGACGGCATCGCCTCCAGCTCCTCCCGCGAGTAGCCGGTCAGATTCACGTATGCGTCATTGCCCGCGACGAACCTGCCGCCCTCGGTGATGAGCAGGCCCTCGCCGATATCGCTCAGCGTGGCCAGCAGCGAGCTCTGCCGCTCCACCTGCAGGCCGAGGTCGCGCTCCACTGAACGACTCGTGAGGAGGCCGAGGATGCCAAGGCCGGCCAGCACCAGGGTCCAGACCACAAGGGTGCCCGGCGCGACCATGAGCTGCGTGATGGCATAGACCCACAGGGCCCCCAGGCCCAGCATCGCCACGCCGAAGACGTAGGGAAAGTGCCGCGAACGCAGGCCGACGTCGAAATGGAGGAAGACGGCGGCAAAGCTGACCGCGGCCAGCGGCGGGAGATCGTCATCCAGCCACCGCCCGGCGGTGCCGAGGACGAGGTCTGCCAGGATCGCGGCCGTGATCATCACGGGCAGCTGGGCGAACAGCCGGTTGCCCACGCGGGAGGCTTTCAGGCCCACCGCGATGGCGCCGAACACGACGCCGAGTCCGATCAGGATCTCCTCCTGGCGCAGCACCTCCGGCGGGAGGTGCGCCTCGTAGATCCGAAAGGCGACGCCGGCGATGATCGCGGCCACGGCCAGGCCGTTGATCAGGGGCAGATTCCACCGCCTGGAAGACCTCGGCACGCCCGCCGAAGCCCAGGCCGCCCCGAACAGGGGGTCCGCTCCGGAGCCGGCGGGAATGCTCACCTGTCTAGCCAATCCGAAGAACGATAACGGTCGTGCCTCAAATTTGAGGTGAAAGCCCGAGCGCTTCACCTCCCCGCTCGCCGGGGAGGTCGGCCCGAAGGGCCGGGTGGGGCGGTCCGGCTCCGCCAATTCGCCGGAGGGGTCCTCCCGAAGGGCCGGAGGGGCTGAGCCTTCTCCCGGGCTACTTCCCGCTCTTCGTCTGGGGCCTCTGCGGCACCGTCCGCTTCAAAGGCGGCCGCCGGCCGGCGTGGAGCGGGTTGACCTTCTCGCCGTCGTCCTTGCCCGTGGTCCGCCCGGCCGTTGCATGCAGCGTCCGGAGCTTCGCCAGGCGCTCCTTTTTGGCCGCCAGCGCGGTCTTCAGGGCGTCGGAAAGCTGCGTGTCGTTCATGGGGACGACCCGGAGCCGCGCTTCCAGCTCCAGGACCTCTACTTCGGCTCTGGTCAGTTCGAGATCAATGGTTTTCGACAACGTATTCCTCTTGTATACGGATCAAAGCTACTGAACCATTCAACTTCCCCGCAAGTGGCGAGGTTATGCCTACCCCACAACCTTCACGGTCGCGTCGGCCGCGCAGTATGTGGCCGCGGCGCACAGGCTGTTGTCCACCATTCGAATCGTAAGGTCCCCAAAAGTGGCCGGATAGTTAGCCGCGTAGACCAGCACGATGGTCACCTGGCCGGGCTGGTACGAGGCGCTGAATGAAGGCTGTGGGCACGGTTGTGGCGCTACGGCCCCGCAGTTGGCACCGGCCCACCCGGTGACCGCGACGGTCGGTAGCGGCCCCGGCGTCCCACCCGCATAGGGAAGCGTGACGGCGCATTTGCTGCGGCCGGTGCAGGTTCCACCCGCCAGCGAGATGTGGTCGTACATCCAGAACGTGGGCGCCACGGTGGCTGTGGCCCCGAGAGCGTCAGCGACCTGGACGGTGAACCGGAGATAGCCGGTCAGACCCTTGAAGATGCCCTTCAGCGCCAAACCATTGAGCGAGGTGCCGGCCGGCAACGTTCCGCCCGCCAGCGAGTACGTGTACGGCGCAACCCCGCCGCTCTGCCCGCCGAACGGGCCGCACGCGTCGGCACACCCAAGCTCGACGTTGCAGTACCTCGCGCAGGCGGGGATCAAGCCGGCGAAAAGGCGGTCGGCGATGTCGATAGCGCCGGCCACCTGGGCGGTGCTGCCGGCCGCATCGGCGACGACGATCGTGAACTTGTACGCGCCGCCGCCGGTCGGCGTGCCGGAGATGGTGCCGTCACCGCCCAGGACCAGGCCCGAAGGCAACGCCCCTGTGCCGACCGTCCATGTGTAAGGCGCCACGCCCCCGTTCGCCACCAGGGCGATCGGCGCGAATATGAGTCCAACCTCGCCGCCGTGAAAGCCTGGAGTCGTCGCCAGCAGCGGTGTGATCGGTGTCGGCGAGGGCAGCGGCGGCAGCGAGACGAGCGCGCCTACCTTGTCCGGAGCGGGTGCCGCGCAGGCAAACGCAAGCACCAGCACGGCCGACAACGCGGCCAACCATTTCCCTCTCGCGACTTCACAACGCACCGAACGCGAAGCGAAAGTCTATACAGCCCTTGACGAATCGCAGCTAGTCGAGCGAAATCGCGTCGCGCAGCTTGTCGAAGAAGCCCTTGGTCACCTTCTCCGGCTTGCCCGTCAGGCCGCCCACCTTCCGCAGCAGCGCCTTTTGCTCCGGGTTCAGGTCCTTCGGGATGACCACCTGGACGACGACGTACTCGTCACCGCGCCGGCCGCCGCGCACGTCCGGCATGCCTCGGCCCTGCAGCCGGAAGGACTGCCCATTCTGCGTTCCAGCGGGGATGGAGATCTCGACGGCGCCCTCCAGGGTCGGGATCTCGATCCGGTCCCCCAGGGCCGCCTGGACCATGTTCACGCGCAGCTCGAAGACGACGTCCTGGTCGTGCCGGGCCAGCTGCGCATGCTGCTTGACGCGGAGCACGACGTACAGGTCGCCGGGCTGCCCGCCGCGCAGCCCTGCCTCACCCTCCCCGCTGATCCGGATCTGAGAGCCGGTGTCGACGCCGGCGGGGATCTTGACCGCGAGCCGCCTCGCCTGCTGGACGCGCCCCTGGCCGCGGCACTGCGCGCACGGGTTCTTCAGCAGCCGGCCGGCGCCTCGACACGTCGGGCACGTCGCACTCGTGACCACCTGGCCGAAGATCGACTGGGCGGTGCGGCGAATCTGCCCCGAGCCACCGCAGCCCGGGCAGGTCTCAGTGCCGGTACCGGGCTCGGCGCCACTCCCCGAGCACCGGTCGCACGCCGCCAGGCGCGGCACATCGATCTGCTTCTCGACGCCGGTGAACGCCTCCTCGAACGTGATGGTGAGGTCGTAGCGGAGATCGTCGCCGCGGTTGGAGCGTTCGCGGCGGCCACGCGCGCCGAAGCCGCCGCCGAAAAACGTGTCGAAGATGTCCGCGAAAGGCATGTCCGAGAAGTCGACCGCAGGCCCGCCGGCGCCGACCGCGGAATGGCCGAAGAGGTCGTAGCTCCGGCGGCGCTCTGGGTCGGAGAGAACCGCGTATGCCTCACTCGCCTCTTTGAAACGGTCGTGCGCCACGGGGTCGTCGGGGTGGCGGTCCGGATGCGAGTCCATCGCGATCTTGCGAAACGCCAGCTTGAGGTCCTCGGCCGAGCACTGCCGCCCGACCCCGAGCACCTCGTAGTAGTCGCGCTTGACCGCCAACTGACTAGTCGGTGGGGTTCTCGGACCGGACCGCCGGTGGTCGCGCCAACTTGACCAGCGCCGGCCGGACCACACGGTCCCGCAGCCGGTAGCCGCGACGCAGCTCGGACACGACGGTGTCCTCAGGATGCTCGGTCGACTCTTCGTGGCCGACGGCTTCGTGCTGCTTCGGGTCAAACCGCGCGCCGACCGCATCGATTGCCTGCAGCCCGTGCGTGCCCAGCGCCTCTTCCAGCTTGCGTACGCTGAGCTCCAGGCCCTTGACCCAGGACTCGTCGATGCCGCGGGGCTTGTGGTCGAGGACGTTGTTCAGGTCGTCGAGGACCGGGAGCAGGCGGCCAATCAGCTCGGCCGACGCGTGCTGGATCGTCTCCAGCTGCTCCTGTCGCACGCGCTTCTTGTAGTTCTCGAAGTCGGCGGCCAGGCGCAGGTACTTCGACCTGGCCTCGGCCAGCTCGGATTCGAGCTCGGCGATCTTTTGTTCCATCGAGCTCGTCGAAGGCGCTTCACCCTCGGATTCGTCGTGGGGATGCTTGCGGGTGGTCATCGAACGTTAGATACCGCGAGAGCTGCCGCCTTCAAACTCCGAGCTCGGCCATGCGGTCGCTGGCGCCGCGTGCCACGGCCTGCAACCGGGCCACTGTCTGGCTGTATGCCATCCGCGTCGGACCAACCACGCCGATCACGCCCTTGAGCCGGTCGGTCGGTCCGTAAGTCGTCAGCACGACCGCGCATCCCTGCAGCTGGCTCGACGTGTTCTCTGAGCCGATGACGATCTGCAGGTCCGACTCGCCGATGAGCTGGCGCAAGAGCACCGTCAGGTAGCGCGTCTCCTCGAGCACCTCCAGCACTTCATGAAGGCGAGACGACTCCGCGAATTCCGGCTGGCGCAGAAGGTTGCGCACCCCGTCGTGGACGACCAGGCTCTCCGAGCCCTTTTCGTACAGGTCGAGCACCGCGATCACGCGGCCCAGCAGCTCTTTCTCCAGGCCCAGCGGCGCGGCGTCGTAATGGCGGCGCGCATCGACGCTGGTCCTGCCGCCAAGGGATGAGTTGAGACGCGCCGTCAGCCTGGTCAGCTCGGCTTGTGTAGCTTCTTCAGTCGTGTTCACCACCTGCTGGCGGAGGAGGTTGCCTTCCAGCAGGAGGATCAAGAGCACCTCCTTCGGTTCGAGCGAGACGAGGTCGACGTGCTTGATCTGCGCGAGCGAGCCCTGCGGCGCGCTCGCCACCGACGCGTTCTGCGTCACCGACGCCACCGTCATCGCGACGCGCTCGACCATCCCCTGCACGTCGGCCGGCGCCCCGCGCAGCTCGTCCTGGATGAAGGCGCGGACGCGGTCTGGGATCGGCTCGAGGTCCATCAGGAAGTCGACGAAGTAGCGATAGCCCGAGTCCGTCGGCACGCGTCCCGCCGACGTGTGCGGCTGGATCAGGTAGCCGAGGTCCGCCAGCTCGGCCAGCTCGCTGCGGATCGTGGCCGAGGACAGGTTCACGAAATAGCGGCTCTGCAGTGCCTGCGAGCCGACCGGGACGGCGCTGGTCGTGAACTCCTTGACGACCGCCCGGAGGACTGCCTGTTTTCTGTTCTCCATTTCCTTTTCAGCACTCTCCATCGGAGAGTGCTAATCAGAGTACCGCGAGGGCGATCTGGTTGTGCAGGTCCATGCCGCGGCGGGTCGGCACGACGCGCCCGTTGATCCGCTTGACCAGGCCCGCCTTCTCGAGGCGGGCCAGCTCCTGGTCGAACCCCGGCGGCACAGCCGCCCCGTGCACCGTGCGCAACCCGAGCATCAGCGACTCCGCCGCGGTCTTGCGCCGGTCGAGCTCCTCCCCGTCCGCCCTCGGCGCCGGCACGGCGGCAATGTACTCGCGCGGGCGGGCCACGTTCCACCATCGCCATGCATGGCCGCCGTCGGTTGCGTAGGAGTGGGCACCGGCGCCTGCGCCATACACGGGGCGGCAGCGCCAGTAGGCCTGGTTGTGGCGCGACTCGAAGCCGCCCGCCCGAGCCCAGTTGGAGACCTCGTAGCGGTGGTAACCCGCGGCCTCGAGCTCCTCGCACGCGGCGTCGAGCTGATCCCACTGGAGGTCGGTCTCGACCTCGGGCACCCGTCCCTCCGCGCGCCGGCGGAAGAGCAGCGTGCCTTCCTCGAAAGACAGGCAGTACGTCGACACGTGGTCCGGTTCGAGCGCGATGGCTCGGCGCAGCGTCTCGAGCCACGTCACTCGGCTCTGATATGGCACCGCGTAAATGAGGTCGATGCTGATGTTGGCGACTCCCATGCGGCGCGCGAGGTTGAAGGCGCGTGTCGCCTGCGCCGCGTCGGTCCTGCGCTCGAGCACCGCCAGGGCGCGGGGATCGAATCCCTGCACCCCGAGACTCAGACGGTTGACCCCGCCTTCGAGCCAGGCGGCGATCCTTGCCTCGTCGGTGCTCGCGGGATTGGCCTCGAGCGTCACCTCGGCGTCGGGCGCCACATTGAAGTTGGTCCGGATGAAACGCAGCAGCCGGCCGGCCAGCTCCGCCGGCAGCAGGCTCGGCGTGCCGCCGCCGAGGTACACCGTGTCGAGCTGCTGAAACGGATAGCGCTCGCGGGCGAACACGAGCTCTCTCTCCAGCGCCTCGACGTAGTCCGGCATCAGGCGGTCCATCCCCGCGTAGGCGTTGAAATCGCAGTAACCGCACTTGTGCTTGCAGAACGGGACGTGCACGTACAGGTGCCGGAAAGCTTGCAAATCAGTCACGACTTGATGTCCGCCACCGTCGCGTGGCTCAGCTCCTGCAGGCGGTCGGGCGAGATCTCGAAGACGGCGTCGGGCCGTCCGGCCGCCGCCCATACGACCTCATGCCCAAGCAGGTCGCGGTCCATGAAGACGGGCACGTCAGTGGCGTGCCCGAAAGGGGGCACGCCGCCGATCGAGTAGCCGGTGGCATCGCGCGCCATCTCCGCGTCCGCCTTCGCCACTGGCTCGCCTGCGACCGTGGCCAGGCGCTTCTCGTCCAGCCGGTTGGCGCCGCTCACCAGCGCGACGACCGGCTTGCCGCCGGCGACGAAGACCAGGGACTTCACGATCTGCCCCACGTCGCAGCCCACCGCACGCGCGGCATCGACCGCGGTGCGTGTCCCCGCCGGAAATTCCCTGACGGTCACACCAAAATCCGTACTTGCCAGCCACACCTCGAATCGATTCAAGGCCATCAACGATAGGTAGTCTTGTTCGAAATGCTCAGCTCGCCGACGCGCGTGGTCGTCACAGGCGCCGCCGGATTCATCGGCTCGCATCTATGCGAGCGGCTGCTCAAGGACGGGCATGAGGTCGTCGGCATCGACTCGTTCAACGACTACTACGAGCGCGACCGCAAGGAAGCCAACCTGCAGAACGCGCGCAGGCATCCAGCATTCAAGCTCGTCGAGGCCGACCTGGTGACCGCCGGGCTCAGCCAGCCGCTGAGCGGTGCGTCGGTCGTCTTCCACCTGGCCGGCCAGCCGGGCGTCAGGCCGAGCTGGGGCAGCCAGTTCGACCGCTACGTCCAGGCCAACATCGTGGCCACGCAGAGGCTGCTGGAAACCCTGCGCGAGTCACCGGTCAAGCGACTCGTGTTTGCCTCCAGCTCGTCGATCTACGGAGACGCCGAGATGTTTCCGACCAAGGAGACGGCGCTGCCGCGGCCTGTCTCGCCATACGGCATGACCAAGCTCGCGGCCGAGCATCTCGCCTTCGTCTACATGCGCAACTTCGGCATCCCCGCGACGTCGCTGCGGTACTTCACGGTGTACGGCCCACGGCAGCGGCCCGACATGGCCTTCTGGCGTTTCATGGAGGCGCTGGTCGAAAACCAGGAGATCGGCATCTTCGGCGACGGCGAGCAGACGCGCGAGTTCACCTACGTCTCCGATGCGGTGGAGGGGACGGTCAAGGCCGCGTCCGCCGATGTCCTGGGTCAGATCATCAACCTCGGCGGCGGCGGCAGGGTCACTGTGAACCGCGTGCTCGACACGCTCGAGGACATCAGCAAGCTCAAGGCGCGGCGCAAATACCTTCCCGTCGCTCCGGGCGAGCCGCGACACACCGGCGCATCCATCAACGTCGCGCGCGAAAGGCTGGGCTGGGAACCGCGTGTCTCGCTGCGCGAGGGGCTGACCAAGCAGTGGCAGTGGTTCCAGGAAACGAGGGAGCGCTCCGTTCGGGTGACGAGCCGGGAGCTCTAGCCGGGCCTCAGGCGAATCAGCCGATGCCCTGCAGCGCCAACGACCACGCCGTAGCAGTCCTCTTCATCGGAGACTCGCACTCCCGAGATGCGGCTTCACCGTCGACCGAAGACTTGCAAATCATGTATATGCCGTAGACGCCGGTCGAAAAGATGTAGTGATACTTGCCGGCGTCTGGACTGCCGGACGTCGGAACGTATTGGGAGTACAGCCCGCTCGGATCCGGCGCCCCCAGCGCTCCGCCAAACCCACTGGCGTAACCAAGGGCGTCGGCCGGCGCACCGAATGCGAGCAGCGCAGTCTGCACTTCCATGTGGGTGTCGTTGTTGAGTGCGAAGTCGCCATACGCGAACGAGTTGACGCCACCCTGTCTCAAGATCGCGGCCACCGTGTCGGGGAGGGCGGCATCCGTCATCGGCGGAAACGCCCCGATCGGCATCATGGCCGAGCCCAGCAGCGTGAGGTCCAGATTGGGCGGAGGCAGCTGCTTGGCATCGACAGGCTTCAGGTTGGAATGGACCTTGCCCAGGTTCTTGACGCCCGCAGTGAACTTCTTGGCGTTCTTGGCCAGCTGATCGAGCAGCTGCTGCGATGAGGCCATCCTGTCCTTGCGCGCCCACACGATCGTGACCACGACCTGCCCGACGCGGACGAACGTCCGGTATATCAGCGGCGCGCCGCCACTTCCACCCAGGCCGTAATAGAGCACCTGGTCGCCCACCTTCGGGCTCGTCGGCGAAGTCCCGAACGCGAGCTGGAAGTCGGACATCGCCGTGGTCGCCGACGAGCTCTTGTCGTAAAGGGTGTAGCGAGCAAAGAGCTCCTCGGCAGTACCCAGGCGGATGAACCTGACGCTCACCGAGTACTGCTCCAACGGGTTCCGCGTGGCGAAGTCGAGCGGCAGCACCTCGAAAGACGGCGGAGTCTCTGTCCAGTTGCTGTCCCCCAGCAACGACCGCACGTCTGACTCGGAAGGCGCGATGGCGTAGACGTCCATGGGCTTCGCCCTCGTCGTGGCCGATCCGGGCGCGGCGCACGCGGAGACGATGACCGTCGTCACCACACCGAGGCAGACCATGCGCGCCGCCTTAATCAAGCTTCAACACCGCCATGAACGCCTCTTGCGGGATCTCGACCGAGCCCACGCGCTTCATCCGCTTCTTGCCTTCCTTCTGCTTTTCCAACAGCTTCCGTTTCCGCGTCACGTCCCCGCCATAGCACTTGGCGATCACATCCTTGCGCATCGCGGGGATCGTCTCGCGGGCGATGATCTTCCCACCGATCGCCGCCTGGATCGGAACTTCGTACAGCTGACGCGGGATGATCGCCTTCAATTTCTCGGTCAGCCGGCGGCCCTGGGTCTGGGCCTTGGTGCGGTGGGTGATCAGCGAAAGGGCGTCGACCGGCTCGCCGGCGACCAGCACGTCGAGCTTCACGAGCTCGCCCTCGCGGAAACCGATCATCTCGTAGTCCATCGACGCGTAACCCTTGGACCGCGACTTCAGCTGGTCGTAGAAGTCGTGGATGATCTCGCCGAGCGGGATCTCGTATTCGATGACCACTCGGTCGCCGGGCCTGTGCTCGAGATGCTTGAAAGTCGCTCGACGCTCCTGGCAGAGCTCCATCATCGGACCGACGTAGGTCGACGGCGTGATGACTGTGAGCTTGACGTACGGCTCGGCGACGGACTCGATGGTGGTCGGGTCTGGGAGCATGGCCGGGTTGTCGATCTCGAGGACCGTGCCAGTCCGCAGCCTCACCCGGTACTCGACCGTCGGCGCGGTCGTGATCAGGTCGAGCTCGAACTCGCGTTCCAGGCGCTCCTGGACGATCTCCAGATGCAGCAGCCCCAGGAAGCCGCAGCGAAAGCCGAAGCCGAGGGCGGCCGAGTTCTCGGGCTCGTACGAGAGCGCGGCGTCGTTCAGCTGCAGCTTTTCCAGGGCTTCCTTCAGGTCGGCGAACTGTTCGGAGTTGCTGGGAAACAGGCCGGCGAAGACCATCGGCTTGACCTGCCGGTAACCGGGGAGCGCGCTGGTGGCGCCGTGCTCCGATGTCGTGATGGTGTCGCCCACGCGCGCGTCGACCACATTCTTGATCGCCGCCGTCACATAACCGACCTCGCCCGCGGTCAGCCGGTCCGCCGGGCGCGGGCGCGGCGCGAACCACCCGACCTCGTCCACCTCGTGGACCTTGCCCGTGTTCATCATCCGGATCTTCGTGCGCGGCACGATCTCGCCATCGACGACACGCACGTATGTGATGACGCCGCGGTATGCGTCGTAGTACGAGTCGAAGATGAGCGCGCGCAGTGGCTTGGACGGGTCGCCGCGCGGGGGCGGCACGCGGTTGATGCGCGGCGTCGAGGTCGATCTTGTTGACCACGGGGACGATCGTCAGGCCCGCCTCGACCGCCTGGTAGAGATTGGCCAGCGTCTGCGCCTCGATGCCCTGCGCGGCGTCGACGACGAGGATCGCGCCCTCGCACGCGGCCAGCGACCGCGACACCTCATAGGCGAAGTCGACGTGACCCGGCGTGTCGATGAGGTTCAGCTCGTAGGTCTGGCCATCCTTCGACGGGTAGGTCATGCGGACCGCCTGCAGCTTGATGGTGATCCCACGCTCGCGCTCCAGGTCCATCGTGTCGAGGACCTGGTCCTGCATGTCGCGCTGGCTGATCGAACCGGTCTGCTCCAGCAGGCGGTCGGCCAGCGTCGACTTGCCGTGA
>VBGE01000322.1 GCA_005880345.1 Chloroflexota bacterium
TCCTGGCTACGACGGCCACACCTTCTGGGACATGGAGACTTTCGTTCTGCCCGTGCTCACGTACACTGTGCCGGGCAGCGTGGCCGACGCGCTCCGCTGGCGTCACTCGATCCTGGAGGGCGCGCGCAAGCGGGCCAAGGACCTCGGCCTGCTGGGCGCCGCGTTCCCGTGGCGGACGATCCGCGGCGAGGAATGTTCGGGTTACTGGCCCGCATCGACCGCCGCGTTTCACATCAACGCCGACGTCGCCGATGCGGTCATCCGCTATGTAGGCGCGACCGGTGACCGCACCTTCGAGCACGACATCGGCACCGAGCTGCTCATCGAGACCGCGAGGCTGTGGGCGTCGCTCGGCCACCACGACCGCGGCGGCGAGTTCCGCATCGACGGCGTGACGGGGCCGGACGAGTACAGCGCGCTAGCCGACAACAACCTCTACACCAACCTGATGGCGCAGCGAAATCTCAACGGCGCCGCGGATGCAGCCGAGCGGCACACATCGGTGGCGCGCCGGCTGAAGGTCCAGGCGAAGGAGGTCAAGGCGTGGCGGAAGGCGGCGGCCGCCATCTACATCCCGTACGAGCCCGACCTCCGCATCCACAAGCAGGCCAGCCAGTTCACCGACCACCAGGCCTGGGACTTCGAGGGCACGAAGCCAGACCAGTACCCGCTTTTTCTGCACTTCCCCTACTTCGACCTCTATCGCAAGCAGGTGATCAAGCAGGCGGATCTCGTCCTGGCCATGCACCTTCGCGGCGACGCCTTCACCGCCGAGGAGAAAGCGCGCAACTTCGCGTACTACGAAGCGCTCACCGTGCGCGACTCATCGCTGTCTTCGTGCACGCAGTCGGTGATGGCCGCGGAGGTCGGCCACCTCCAGCTCGCGCACGACTATCTAGGTGAGGCTGCTCTCATGGACCTGCGCGACCTCGAGCACAACGTGCGCGATGGCGTGCACATGGGCTCGCTGGCCGGCGCGTGGTTGGCCCTGGTGCAGGGCCTGGGCGGCATGCGCCACCACGGCGACTCGCTGGGCTTCAGCCCGCGCCTGCCGGACGGAATCCGCAGCCTCGCCTTCAGCGTGACCTTTCTCGACCGCCTGATCCGGGTCAAGATCGACCACCGCCGTGCCACCTATACGCTGGCGCGCGGCAGGCCGATCTCGTTCGACCACCACGGCAAGCCGATCCGGCTCGCCCGCGACGCCGCCGTCGTCAAGACCATCCCGCCGGTCAAGCCTCTGCCAGAGCCGAAGCAGCCGGCGGGCCGTGCCCCCGCCCGCCGCGGGCAGGGGGAACCTAAAGTCCTTTCACCTCCCGGCTCGCCGGGGAGGTCGGGCCAGGCTTCACCTCCCCGCTCGCCGGGGTCGCGCCAAGCTTCACCTCCTCGCTCGCCGGGGAGGTCGGCGGCCGAAGGCCGCCGGGTGGGGCCGCCCGAACAAGCTTCACCTCCCCGCTCGCCGGGGAGGTCGGGCCGCGAAGCGGCCCGAGTGGGGCCGCCCCCTAAACCCATCCGCAAGGCTTCACCTCCCCGCTCGCCGGGGAGGTCGGCGGCCGAAGGCCGCCGGGTGGGGCCGTCCCCTAAACCCATCCGCAAGGTTTCACCTCGCCGCTCGCCGGGGAGGTCGGCGGCCGCTTCCGGCGCTGCGGCCTCGGCAGCCGGTCCGGCCACCGCTGCTGCCGCGACGGGCGCCGCCGCCTTGATGCCGAACTCGTCCTCGATGGCCTTCACGGCCTCGACGACATCGAGGATGCTCCAGTCCTTGAGCGCCTCGACAAACTCTTTCGGGGTGATCTTCGTCGCCGCCATTTACGCTGCCTCCAGTTTTGTTTGGTATGCGTTCAGCACTCCTATGAGCTGCTGCACAGGGGTTTGCATGATGCCGACCAGCTGGGCCACCGGGGATTGCAAGGTGCCCAACAACTGGGCGAGCAATACCTCGCGGGACGGAAGGTCGGCCAGCTGCTTGACCTGGTCCGTCGAGAAGACGCGGCCCTCGACGAGGCCGCCTTTGACGTCGAGCTTCAAGCGGGTCGTGCGAACCCACTCGTTGATGAGCCTCGACGGCAGGCTGAGGTCGTCGTAGCCGAAGGCGATCGCGACCGGGCCCTCGAGCTCCTTCTCCAGCGCTGCCACGCCGGCCGACTCCGCCGCGCGCCGCGCGAGCGTGTTCTTGACGACGCGGTACTCGACGTCGCCGGTGCGCAGCTTGCCGCGAAGGTCCTGGATCTGGGCGACGGTCAGGCCGCGATAGTCCGTCAGGACCGCGACCTTGGCCCGCTTCAGCTTTTCCGCCAGCAGCTCGACCTGTTCGGCCTTCTGCTCTTTGCGCGCTCTCGGCAAATGAAAAATCCTCCCTGCCCGACCAAGCCAAGGCAGGAAGGATCCACACGTCCTTCACTTTCGCTTGCCTCGGTAGGAAATTAAGCCGGCTCGTGCCGGCACCTACGGTCTAGGGCAGGTCGCAAATTATACGGTGACCGCGGGTTTTGCCTCCAGCAGCCGCTTGATCGCATCCATCCCCGTCTGGCGCGCCTCGATCATCCGTCCCAGGTTTGCCTGCCGTCCGAATACGCCGGTGATGATCGACTGGGCAACAGGCATCTGTCCGCTGTGCGAATACGCGATCACCGTCCCTCCAGGCCCCGCGCTGAGCTCATAGATGCCGGTTGCCGCGGGATCGGCGAGCCCCGTGCCAAACCTCAAGCCCGGCTCGAACGCAATCACCGTTTCCTCCACCTCGAGGAGGGTTTGGCCGGCGCGGACGCGGTATCGGATGGCGGAGCCGGCGTGCAGGGGCACGTCGCTCGGCTCAACGGATTCGACCTGCGGCAGGTAGCGAGGCCAGTTGCGCGGCTCGGAGACGAGAGCAAACGCCGCCTCCGGTGTGCTGCTCACGACGATCGCGACCCGGTAGTCCTGCCGCCTGGCCGACCTCGAAACCGCGAACGCCACATAAGCCGCGAGCATCACGGGAAAGATCAGGCCCGCCGCACCGAAGACGCGGAACAGGGCCACGCTGTTCGACAATGCGAAAAAGCCCGCCCCGATCGCAAAGTACCTGAACACCTGGTACGTGTCCCCCAGCGGGACAACCTGCTTGCCGCGCCTGTAGCCCATGAGCAGCGCCAAGCCGAAGAAGATGACCGCGGCGACCGCCGCGAGCAGGCCGGCGACGAACAGGACCGTGTCGAGCAATTCGCCTGCGCCGCCGCCGGTCGTGTACATGCCGGCGACAAGGGCCGGGAGGAACAGGAACACGAGCGCGAGGACTAGCGTCGGGAGGCTCCGCCGGGTCATCGGTCGCGCCGGGCCTTCTCCCAGTCCTCGCGCAGGAGCTCGGTCAGCACCTCATCGGCCCACTTCCCGTCGATGAAGTGATCGCCCGTCCACCGCCCCACTTCCTTATAGCCGGCCGCCTTCTGGGCGCGCGCACTGCCCTCGTTGCCCGCGAAGTAGCCCGACTTGAGCTTGCGCAGCGGCAGCTGAGTGAAGGCGTAGTCGGCGCGCAGCTTCATGAGCTCGCTGCCGAGGCCCTTGCGCCACGCGGTCTTGTCGCCGATCACCGTCCCGGTCGTGCCGAAACCATGCTTCCAGTCGATCCGGACGATGGCCGTGCCGCCCACCAGCCGGCCGTCATGCTCGACCGCCCACCACACCACGTTCGGGTCGCGGGCGACCCGGTCGAGGAATTCCTTCTCCATCTCGAGCGATGGAGGGTGGTGCAGCTTGAGGAATCGCGTGACCTCCAGGTCTTCGAACCAGCCGCTCATGGCCGCAGCTTCATCGGCTCGCGGCGGCCGCAAAAGCACGAGCTTGCCCTGGATCACCGGCCCGTACATCGAGGAAGAGGTTAATTCCCCAGCGGTGCCGACACCCGTGCCGAACTACTCCGCTGGAACAGCCTCCAGGATCTCCCTCAGCCTCGCGTCGCGCTTTGCCTCCTCGATCCTCCGCTGGGCCAACGCGCGGGGCACCAGCAGCATGCCGCCACAGAGGGCCGCGCTCAGGCGTATCACCCCATCCAGCCGAACCGTTTGTCTCGATCCGCCGTCGGTTGGCTCGAACGTGTTGCTGACGCACTCGGTAGGGCGGTCCTGAAGGGCGATGGTGTAAGAGTGGTAGGGGGTCAAGCTCAAAACCGAGTGCCGGATCACGAGCACCCGGT
>VBGE01000089.1 GCA_005880345.1 Chloroflexota bacterium
CAGAGTCCGCTAGGCCAACGCGATCATCTGGCGGCAAGGTCTCTTCGAGCTGCATTCGACGCATGTCGTCTCACTCAGCGACTTCCCGGTGGCGCCGATGTCGCGCGCCGAGCGGACTCTGCTCAGGGCGATCCCTCCGCAGAAGCGGATCGCCATCCGGGCCGAATCGCAGGAACTGCGCGTTTACGTGATGCACCTGGACGTGTTGGGATTCACGCACAAGCTCGAGCAGTTCCGCGCGATCATCAATGACATGGAGGCGCGACCGCCTGCGCCGCTCACCGTGATCGCGGGTGACCTGAACACCTTCGGGCCGCCGCGGCTTCAGATGTGGCGGCGAATTCGATCGGCTGCGCACGAGGCCGGCCTGGTCGAGCTGACCCATGGTCTGCGCCGCACGCACTGGACCGCGCAAAAGCTCGACGCGATCTACGCGCGTGGGCCGATCGCGCCACGACATCGCGCATGGACGCTCAACGTCCGCGCCTCGGATCACCTCCCCGTGTTCGCGGAGTTTTGAGCCGCAAACTGGTTGTCCTGCATATCGACGGCCTCAGCGCCGGCGCGCTGCGCCGGGCCATCGACGATGGCCGCATGCCTTTTGTGCGGCAGCTGCTCGACGGCGAGGGCTATGAGATCCATCCATATCGGTGCGGCATACCTTCGACCACGCCTTTCGCGCAAGCGGGGATCCTGTACGGCGACAACTCCGAGATCCCAAGCTTTCGATGGTGGGACCGCGACCGCCGCGTGCTGGTGCAGTTTGGCGCGGGCTCGACCTTCAAGAAGGTCGCGGACAAATATTTCCAGGGGTGCGACCCGCTGACCAGGGACGGAGCGTGCATCGCGGCGTGCTATCCGGCGGAAGCGGCCGACGACTTCGGCATCGCGTACCAGGACCGCACGTATGGACAGCAGAAGGGCTCGCGTTCCGCGTTCGGCGTCCTTCTGCCTTACCTCGCGAATCCCGCGCACCTCGGCGACTGGGTCTGGCAGACCGCCGCAGTTCTCGCTCGCACTGTGAAGGACTACGCGGTGGCGCGGTCCGAAGGCCGGCGCCCCGCGCGCGCCTACGTCGTCACCGACGTCGTCGAGGAGAGCTTTGTCCATCACCTCACCCGATACGCGGTGCAGAAGGCGATGCGCGAGGGCTTCTCACCGATTTACGCGGGCTTCTACGCGTTCGATGAGACCGCGCACGCATTCGGGCCGACGGACGTCTCTTCGCAGAGCGTCCTGCGGCATGTCGACCACACGATCCGCAAGATCGCCGGCTCGCGCGGTGATCGTTACGAGATGGTCGTGCTCTCCGACCACGGACAGGTGGACACGATTCCATTTGCGACCGCCGCAGGCCGTGCGTTCGGCGACGTGATCGCCAGCCTGCTGCCCGGCTTTCGCGTCCAGGAGATGAAGGGCAAAGCGTATGGAGCATCGGAGAAAGAGGCGCGCGGCCATGTCCACGTCACCCTGTCGGGCGGCCTGTCACACGTCTACTTCGCGGAGCGCCAGACGCGGATGGATTACGCGGAGGTGGGCTCGCGACATCCGGAGCTGGCGCCCGGGGTCTCATCCCTGCAGGAGGTCGGGCTGGTGATGGCGCGAAGGGCCGGCGAGGACGTGTTCCTGCGGTCCGGAAGAGAGCTGCAGGGCAACGCGGTCGACGCTGTGCTCGCGGCATACGGCGAACCGGAGGTCCTCCGGCAGCAGCTTTCGCGCCTCAACTCATTCGGCGCGGCCGGGGACCTGGTCGTCTTCGGGGCGTTCCAGGACGGCACGCAGGTCAACTTCGAGAACCAGGCCGGCGGCCATGGCTCGATCGGAGGCGATCAGCTCCACCCGTTCGTGTTGGCAAAGAAGGAATGGCGCATCGACACCTCGCACGTGCGTGGGGCGCACGAGCTGCACCCCATCCTCTGCAACCTGCGGGACTACTTGAGGACCACCTGAGGCCCCGGCCTCCACAGGTGCGCCGCCTGCACGACAACGACGGCAAGGAGCACCAGCAGTCCGCCGACAGCCTGCACGAGTGACAGCCGGTCGCCTAAGAGGATCACTGCGAGGAGCACGGTGACCACGGGCTCCCACGTGCTCAGCAAGGAGGCGCGGTTGGCACCGATGCGAGGCAGGCCGGCCATGAAGAAGGAGATGGCGATCATGGTCGGCACCACGGCGATGCCGATCCCCACCGCCCATCCCGAGGCACCGCGCGGGAGCACCAGCTGGTGGCTGAAGGCCCCCAGCGCGCAGAAAGCGAGGGCCGCTCCGGTGAAGATGACCGCACTCGCGCCGACGGCGGGGACCGAGGCCATGAGTCGCTCGCCGAGCAGGATGTAGGTCGTATAGATCATCGGAGCGGCGATGGCGAGGATCAGCGCCCACGCCAGCGTGAAGCGGGCGCCGCCGAGCAGCAGGGCGACGCCAAGAAAGCTCGACATCAGCGCGATGCCGTGCCATCGGGTGATGGACCGCCGCAGAAAGAGCCAGCCCGCGATGACGACCAGGCTGGGGTAGATGTAGACGATCAGGATGCACAGCGATGCGGGCAGCGCCTGCAGCGCCAGGAAATAGGTGAGCGACTGCGCGGTGTAGACGGCAGCGCCCAGTGCGAACAGCTGGAGCAGGCGCCGGCGAGGGAGGCGCAGCGGGTTCTGCCGCAAAGCGAGTGCGATGCCCCACATGCCCAGGCTCGCCACGACGAAACGAAACGCCAGCAGCTGGTAGACCTCGAAACCCGCTGAATAGGCGACCTTGGCCAGGATCGAGAGGGTGCCAAACGCGGTCGCCGACACGAGGACCATCGCGGTCCCCATCCAGTCCGCGCGCACGCTCGGCGGATCGGCTACATCTAAGGCCAGAGGAGGTGTCCGAGAAGCATGCCGATGACGACCGCGACCGCATAGGTGGCACGTGGAAAGCGTCGCGCCACGGCGCGGACCCCATTGCTCATCGGATCCCGGCCGTTTCGGATCGCAATCGCCTCTTCGAGCATGAGCAGGAACGCGATCAGGGCGAACGCGGTCCCGATGAGGGAGAGGATCGCGTCCGCCGTGAAGCTCACGACCGGTTCCTGGGTGACGCCGCGCCGGTCGTTGGCCCCCAGAGGAAGTGGCCGAGCAACATGCCGATGACCACCGCGATCACGAACGCGTAACCCGGATAGGAATGGACGGCGGGCCGGATGTAGTCCGTGATCGGCTTGTGGTTGGTCAGCAGCGCCCAGCTTTCAAATGCGAGCAGGAGGGTGATCGCACCGAACAGCGCCGTGGTGAGCCACGAGAAGATGTTGCCGAACACCTTGCGCTATACCGTACTGGGAATGGCCCCCACCGCACGCGAGCTGATGGAGCAGGCGGCCGCGCAGGGCGGCGACCTCGAAACGGTCACACGTGGCGTCCTGGAGAGGCTCGCCGACCTGACCGGCCTCAGCTCGACATACCTGGCGGAAACCAGGCTCACGGTCGACGAGCAGTACATCGTGTTCTCCTGCAACCGGAGCGAGCTCTTTCACATCCCCGAAGACGTGACTCTTCCCTGGTCTGAGGGCGTGTGCCGCTTCGTCGTCGAGGGCGGCCCGAACTACACGACCGATGCGCAGAAGCGGTTTCCGAGCAGCGCGGTGGCGCGCCTGCTCGAGATTCGCACTTTCATCTCGTACCCCGTCTTCACCGCCGAGGGCCGCTTCTTCGGCACGCTGTGCGGCGCGAGCAAGGAGGCTGTGGACGTGCAGCAGGAAATCCTTGACCTCATGCGTCAGTGCGCGGTGCTGATCGGCCAGCGCCTGCCGGGCGCGGTGCGATGACGCGCACGCTCAACGCGCTGCTCGACCACGGCGACGGCGGCGCCGCCGCGATCGTCGTCCCGGGCGGACCGACGCTGACGTATGCCCAGCTGCGCGAAGAGGTGGAGCGATGCGCGGGCGAGCTGGCGCGACTGGGCCTGGGCCGCGGCGACCGCATCGCGCTCGTGCTGCCCAACAGCGCCGAGACCATCGTGCTGTTCCTGGCCGCGGCCACGACCGGCACAGCGGCGCCCCTGAACCCGGCCTACAAAGAGGACGAGTTCCGTTTCTATCTCGAGGACACCGCCGCCAGGGCTCTCGTGGTCCCGCCGGGCCGCGGCGAGGCGGCGCGCCGGGCCCGCCCGGAGAGCTGCTTGCTCATCGAAGCTTCGTTCGACGGCTCAGGCCACATCCTGCTCGAGGGCAACGTCGCCGGCGGGGCTGGAGCCTCGGCCGGCGCCTCGGAGGAAGACGTGGCTCTGGTGCTGCACACGAGCGGGACCACCAACCGGCCCAAGCTCGTGCCGCTGCGCCAGCGCAACCTGCATGCGTCGGCCACCAACATCGCGGCCACCTACCGGCTGACGCCCGACGACGTGGCGATGTGTGTGATGCCGCTGTTCCACATCCACGGTCTCATGGCCTCGACGATGGCCACGTTGAGCTCCGGCGGGGCGCTCGTAGTTCCGCCCGCGTTCGACGCGATGACGTTCTGGGCCTTGGTCAAGGAGCACGGCGCGACGTGGTACTCGGCCGTGCCGACCATGCACCAGATGCTGCTGCTGCGCAACCGCGGCGAGCGTCCTCCCGGCGCCGAGAGGCTTCGCTTCATACGCTCGAGCTCGTCCGCCCTTTCGGCCGAGACGATGAAACAGCTGGAGTCGCGCTTCGGCGCCCCGGTGCTCGAGGCCTATGGCATGACCGAGGCGTCACACCAGATGGCGTCCAATCCGCTGCCGCCCGGTGACCGCCGGCCGGGCACCGTCGGCGTCGAGACGGGGATCCGCATCGCGGTGATGGACGAGACGGGCCGGCGGCTCGCGTGGGGCGAGCGCGGAGAGGTCGTCATCGAGGGCCCGACTGTGCTCGACGCGTACGCCAACAATCCCGAGGCCAATGCCAAATCGTTCGTCGACGGTTGGTTCCGTACCGGCGACCAGGGATTCCTCGACGCCGACGGCTATCTCTCGCTGGTCGGCCGCCTGAAGGAGATGATCAACCGCGGCGGCGAAAAGATCGCACCACGCGAGGTGGACGACGTGCTGCTGCAGCATCCGGCCGTGGCCGAGGCGGTCGCGTTCGGCTCCCCGCACCCCACATGGGGCGAGGAGGTCGCCGCCGCTGTCGTCCTGAAGGAGCCCGCGACCGAGAAGGACATCATCGCGTTCGCCCGCGAGCGCCTGGCGGACCACAAGGTGCCGAAGAAGCTCTACCTGGTGGAGCAGATCCCGAGGACGGCGACGGGCAAGATCCAGCGCCGGTCGGTCGCCGAAGCGTTCAACCCCAAATGACCGTCGCCATCGTCGGGGCGGGCGCCATTGGAGGCCTGTTGGGCGCGCATCTCGCGCGCAGCGGCGAGGACGTCATCCTCATCGCGCGGGGAGAGCACCTGGCCGCGATGCGAACGCGCGGTCTCACGGTGCGAAGTCGGACCGAAGAGTTCGTGGTGCGGCCAAGGTGCACCGACGACATGAGCGCGATCGCGGATGCCGACGTTGTCTTCATCACCCTGAAGGCGCATGCGATCCCGGCCGTCGCGCCGCAGATCGGTCGGGCCCTCGGCGAAAGGGCGAGCGTGGTCGGGGCGATGAACGGCATCCCCTGGTGGTACTTCCCAGACCGCCACCTCGAATCGGTGGACCCCGGTGGAGTCATCGCGCACAGCATTCCGCACCAGCAGGTCGTCGGCTGCGTCGTCTACCCGGCGGCGACGATCGTCGAGCCGGGGGTGATCGAGCACGAAGAGGGCGATCGATTCTCTCTCGGCGAGCCCGACGGCTCCAAAAGCGAGCGGGCCCAGAGGATCGCGGCCATGCTCACCAATGCAGGCTTCAAAGCCGCCGTCCAGACGCGGCTGCGCAGCGAGATCTGGCTCAAGCTGCTGGGCAACGCCACGTTGAACCCGGTCAGCGCGCTGACCGGTGCCACCCTCAGCGAGATGTTTCACGGCGACGGCAGCCGGGCTCTCGTCCGCAATCTGATGGACGAGGTCGCCTCGGTCGCGGCGGCGATCGAGGTCGAGATCCCGATCAGCATCGAGCGGCGCATGCAGGGCGCCGCCTCGGTGGGCGAGCACAAGACCTCGATGCTGCAGGACATGGAGGCGGGCAAGCCGCTGGAGCTGGACGCGCTCCTCGGCGCGGTGATCGAGATCGCGGCATGGAAGGAGGTCGATGTGCCTTCGCTGCGTGCGCTGTACGGGCTGACGAAGCTGGCTGAGAGAAACCGCCGGGCGGACTAGCCCGGGAGCCAGCGCGCCGTGCGATGCTGGCTGTCGATCGCCCACTGCAGCGTGTCCAGCACCTCGGCGAGGTGGTCGCGCATCGCCGACTCAGCTGCATCGGCGTCGTGGGCCTTCAACGCGGCGAAGATCGCCTCGTGCTCGCGCAGCGAGCGTTGGGCTCGTCCTGGGCGCAGGGCCGTCTGGTACTGGAAGCGGATGCCCTGCGACTTGAGGCTGCCGAGAAGGCGGCCGCCGGTGGGATGGTCCGCTGCCGCCCAGATGACCTGATGGAAGGTCGCATTGAGCTCCGAGTAGCCGATCGAGTCCCCTTCCTCCACCCGGCCTCGCATCCGGTCGATCATCTCGTGCAGGTCGCGGAGCTGGTCGGCCGAGATGCGCGACGCCGCGCGCCGCGCCAGCATGCCTTCCAGCGCCGCGCGGACCTGTTCGATCTCCAGCGCCTCGTTGTCGGAGATGAGCCGCACCCGCGCACCACGGTTGTGCTCGAGCGTGACCAGGCCTTCCTGGTCGAGGCGCACCAGCGCCGCCCTGACGGCCGTCCGGCCGGCGCCGATGCGGCCGGCGATCGAGGCTTCGACCAGCCGCTCGTTGGGGTGGAACTGGCCGCTGATGATCGCTTCGCGCAGCTGGTGGTAGGCGTCGTGGCGGGCCGCTGTGCGCTTGGTCACTTGATGTCGGACAGATTATCCTCAATAATGTCGACAATTCAGCTTTCGGCTTCGTGTTCGTTCAGGGGAGGAGCGAGTGAAGGCACGGATGCGCTTCGGCTCGGCGGCGTGCTCGCTGGCGGTCCTGTTGCTGGCCGCCTGCGGCGGCGGCACCGGCACCACCGGGAGCGGACTTGGTTCAGGCGACCTGCTGGTCGGCGTCCTGGCTCCTTTCTCGGGCGCTGACGCGGGCCTCGGGCCTGCGTACTATGCGGCCTGCCTCGCGGCGGCCCCGTCGATCAACAACAACGGCGGAGTCGGCGGCCGGCAGGTGAAATGCCAGCAGTTCGACACGCGGGGCGAGCCGGCTGACGCGGTGCCGGCGGCCAACCAGATGGTCGCCAGCAACTCGAACCTGATGGCGGTCGTCGGGTGCACGTCGGACGAAGCGTCCACTGTGGCCCCGATCGTCGACCGTGCCCACATCCCGATGTTCTGCATGACGGGCCAGTCCGAGTTCAACAAGACGAGGCTGCCCTATTTCCACCGCCTGGTCCCGGCGGACATCTTCGACGCCTACGCCATGGTGGGATGGGCGCTCTACGGGCCGAGCCCGGCGCCCTTCCATAAGGCCGCCCTCGTCTTCGGCAACGACATCGGCTCGCAGGCCTTCGTCGACCCGGCCACCAACGCCTTCACCAAGCTCGGCGGCCAGGTGAAGAACTTCCCGATCACGCTCGGCGCCGCGTCCTACCGCACCGAGGTCGCCAGTGTCATCGCCTACCAGCCCGACGTGGTCTTCACTGAAGCGCTCGGCTCGGCCGGCACCTTCCTTGGTGAGCTCAAGACCCAGAACGGAGGCAAGGTGATCCCCTTCATCGGGACCTCGGCCACCATCGACCCGACATGGTTCCAGCAGGTGAGCGGGGCGATCGGCGTGAACGACCTCGTGCAGAACTACGGCGGCGTCGACCTGGGCTACGACTTTTCCGGCCCCGCCTACACCGAGTTCATCACCAACCTGAACGCCGCCGCCTCCACCTTTTCCGACGCGCCGAAGTACAAGCAGCGCGGCTCGACGCTGCATCTGTACGACGGCATCATCATGACCGCGCTCGCCATGGTCGCCACCAACAGCAAGGACCCGACGGTCTACAACCCGAAGATCAAGGAGATCGCCAACGGGGGCTCAGGGGCGACGGTCGTACACACATACAAAGACGGCGTTGACGCCCTGAAGGCGGGCAAGACCATCCGCTTCGTCGGCGCAGGCGGCGAGAACAACTTCGACCAGTACAACAACTCGCAGTCCGGCTACATCCTGGTCAAGTACAACGCCGCGGGCGACGAGGTCAAGGTCAAGCAGCTCACGCCCGACCAGACGCAGAAGATCAGCCAGGCGGGCGGTATCTAAGGTCCGGACGATCACGGGGGGAGGCCGAACGTCGTGACGATCTTCGAAGCGGCGTTCGGCTTCGGCCTCGTCAGCATGTCCGTGATCGCCATCGCGGCGGTCGGCTTCACGATGCAGTTCGGGATCACGAACATGATCAACCTCGCGTATGGCGAGGTGATGGTGTCCTCCGCGTACGTCGCCTACTCCTTGAACAGGGCCGGCGTCTCGATCTGGATCGGCATGATCGCCGGCGGCATCTTCGGTGCGGTTTTCTCCTTTCTGCTGAACCGCGTCGTGTACGCGCCGTTCCAGCGCAAGGGCACTTCGTACCTGGGCATGGTCATCGTGTCGCTTGCGATCTCTCTGATGATCGCCAACATCCTCCTCCCCATCGTCAGCTACAACAGCGTCTCGTACGCCGAGCACGCGGGCAGCATCATTCGCTTCGGCGGCGTCGTGCTCACCGTGAACCAGATGATCATCATCGTGCTCGCGGTCGCGCTCATGGTCGGCATCCATGCGCTGCTGCGTTACACGCGGCTCGGCAAGGCGATGCGCGCCACGGCGGCCAACCCATCCCTGGCCCGGAACTGCGGCATCCCGACGCAGCGCGTGATCGACATGGTGTGGCTCATCACCGGAGCGCTATGCGGCGTGGCCGGTGTGGTCGCGGCATTGAACTCCGACTCCTTCGCGATCGCCAGTGGCGGAGGCTTCCTGATCACGGCGCTGGCGGCGGCCGTGCTGGGCGGCGCGGGCCAGCCCTACGGAGCGATGATCGGAGCGGTGATCATCGGCCTGATGACCGAGCTCACCGCCGCGGCGTGGTCCGCTGAGTACAAGGAGGTCGTGGCCTTCGCCATCCTGGTCCTCGTCATGGTCCTGCGGCCGCAAGGCCTGCTGGCGAAGCGGGGCGCGCTGGCGGCGGCCGGATGAACACCTATTACGCGACCAACCTGCTCGTTTATGCGGGCGTGGACATCATCGCCTGCCTCGCCCTTAACCTCCAGTTCGGCGTCTCGGGCATCACCAACTTCGCCCTGATCGTGTTCCAGGCCGCGGGCGCGTATGCGGCGGCGGTGCTGTCGATGCCTCCGTCCAGCTCGCCCGACTACAGCTTCCAGCTGTATGTCGGCGGTTACAACCTGCCGTTCCCGATCCCATGGCTGGGTGGCGCGCTCGCGGGTGCCGCGCTGGCGATACCTGTCGGACTCGTCGTCCTGAGAAAGCTGCGCAGTGACTACCAGGCGATCGCTTTGCTCGTGACGTCGATCATCGCCAACACGGTGATCACGAACGCGCGCACGTTCCTGAACGGAGCGGCCGGCCTCGCGCTCATTCCGCAGCCGCTCGACACGCAGATCGATCCGCGCAGCGACACGTACTCGTATTTCTTCGTCGGCCTGACCGCGGTGGCGGTCGCGGTGGTGTGGATGATCGCGGCGCGCATCGTCAACTCGCCATACGGGCGAACGCTGCGCGCCATGCGCGACCACGAGCTGGCGGCGACCGCGCTCGGCAAGAACCCGGTGCAGCTCAAGATGACCGTCTTCATCGTCGGCGGTGCGATCGCCGGGCTCTCGGGCGCGATCCTTGCGGGCTATATCACCGCGTGGGCGCCGTCGGAGTGGCTGTATCCGGAGACGATCATCCTGTTCGCGGCAGTCATCGTCGGCGGCCGCGGCAACAACCTGGGCGCAATCCTCGGAGCGCTTCTCGTCCCGGTCGGTTTCGAAGAGGTGACGCGTCTTCTAGCCGCGGCGCGTCTTCGAGGGAGGACCGGATGGCTGACCGGCCGATGCTCATCGCAGAGGACGTCCACCGGCGCTTCGAGGGCATGCAGGCCGTGGACGGCGTTTCGCTCGAGGTGCCACGAGGGCAGATCACCGGCCTGATCGGGCCCAACGGGGCCGGCAAGTCGACGTTCCTGGCCGTGGTCGCAGGCACCATGCCGGCGAGCAGCGGCCGCATCGCGTTCGACGGCGAGGACATCACGCGGCTGCCCGCATACAGGCGCGCGCGCCGCGGACTCGTGCGTACCTTCCAGCTTCCCTCGGAGTTCGGGCGCCTGACCGTGCTCGAGAACCTCCTGGTCGCCGCCCCGCGCCACCGTGGTGACTCGCTGTGGGGGGCGCTGCGAGGCAGGCGGTACTGGGGCGAGGACGAGGAGCGGCTGGTGACCGAGGCGCGCAGCGTGCTTCAGCGATTCGGCATGAGCGCGAAGGAATCGGACTATGCGGGCGAGATGAGCGGCGGCCAGAAGCGGTTGATCGAGATCATGCGCGCGCTGATGCTCCACCCCCGATGCCTGCTCCTCGACGAGCCGATGTCCGGCGTCCATCCGCGCGTTGTCGCGGAGATTCAGCACTACCTGCAGACGCTGCGCGCCGAGGGCTTGACCATCCTGATGGTGGAGCACGAGCTGCACCTCGTCGAGCAGCTGTGCGACTCGGTGTTCGTGATGGCGCAGGGCAAGCTCATCGGCAGCGGAACCATGGCGAGCTTGAGGCGGCAGCGGGAGATTGTCGACGCTTACCTTGTTGGATAGAGAGCCGCAGGTGGTCACGCGTCCGGCCCCCAGCCTGCGGGCGGATGGGATCACGGCCGGTTACGGCGGCGTGCCGGTGATCCGCGGCATCTCCATCGCGGCCGGTCCCTCGGAAATCGTCGCCGTGATCGGGCCCAACGGCGCGGGCAAGAGCACTTTGCTCAAGAGCCTGATCGGCATCCTTCGAGTCACGAGTGGCTCGGTATTCCTCGGGACCGACGACGTGACCAACCGCCCGCCCGAGGAGCTCGCACGGCGCGGCGTCGGCTACGTGCCGCAGGTGAACGACATCTTCGAACCGCTCACGGTGCTCGAGAACCTGCACATGGGCGGCTATCTTTTGCGCGCCTCGCAGGTGCAGGCGCGGGTCGAAGAGGTCGGCCAGGTCTTTCCCGCGCTGACGCCCATGCTCAGGCGGCGCGCCGACAAGCTCAGCGGCGGGGAAAGAAAGATGCTCGCGATCGCGCGCGTCCTGATGCTCGACCCGAAGGTGCTGATCCTGGACGAGCCCACGGCGAACCTGTCGCCGAAGCTCGCGGACTCGCTGCTCCGCGAGCACGTCACGCGGCTGGCAGAAGCGGGCAAGGCGGTGCTCCTGGTCGAGCAGCGCGCTCGGGCCGCGCTCCAGGTCGCGAGCTGGACCAGCGTGCTGGTTTCGGGAGAGACGCGACTGGAGGGCCGCCCGCAGGATCTGCTGCAGCGGGAGGACTTCGAAGCATTGTTTCTCGGCGCCGGGCCGTCGGGTCCGGCGCGCAACACGGTGGAGGAGGAGAACGAAGACAGATGAGACTGGTGACGTTTCGCACCGACGGCGGCCCGCGGCTCGGGGTGCTTCGCAACGGCGACGAGGTCGTCGAGCTGGACGAGCCTCGCGACATGCTGACGTTGATCGACTCGGGACAGGATGGACTCGCGCGGGCGAAGGCGGCTCTTGGATCGCCGAAGTCGCGCGCACACAGGCTCGACGGCCTCGAGCTCCTGCCTCCGCTGCCAGAGCCGCGCGGCAATGTGATAGCCATCGGGCGCAACTACCAGAAGCACGCGGAGGAGACCGCGATGGGCCACGAGCCCAGCCCTCCGACCGTTTTCACGAAGGCGATCACCTCGCTCACCGAGCCGTTCGCGGACATCGCGATCGACCCCTCGGTCAGCGACAAGATCGACTGGGAGGTCGAGCTGGCCGTGGTGATCGGCAGGCGCGGCGCGAACATCAAGCGAGCCCAGGCAAGCCCTTACGTCTTCGGCTACATGGCGCTGAACGACGTCACGGCACGCGACATCCAGAGCGGCTGGGGCGGCCAGTACTTCAAGGGCAAGAGCCTCGATCGCAGCAGCCCGACCGGCCCGTGGCTCGTGACCGCCGACGAGATCCCCGATCCCCAGTCCCTCGAGCTGCGCCTGCGCATCAACGGCGCCGTCAAGCAAGACGGCAACACCGGCGACATGATCTACCCGGTCGACGCGCTGATCGAGTGGGTGTCGAAGGGCATGACGTTGCTGCCCGGCTCGATCATCGCCACTGGGACTCCGGATGGTGTGGGCTTTGCGCGGACCCCGCCCGAGTTCTTGCGGCCCGGTGACCTGATGGAGACTGAGGTGGAGGGCATCGGCACCCTTCGCAACCGGATCGTTGCCGC
>VBGE01000323.1 GCA_005880345.1 Chloroflexota bacterium
CCTTCCGCTGGTCGGCGTCGCCGCCTGGACCTTCCTCGATCTCGGCGGCCACGGCCTGACGGTGTACCAGGCGGTGGCGATCACGTCCGGTGCGTGCGCGGTCGCCTATGGCGGCCTCGCTTCCCGCCTCGGCCTGCGCGCCTATGGCGAGATGACGGGAATCGCGATCCTTGTGGCGATCGTCAGCGTGTCGCGATGGGTTCCAGTGGTTCGGGCACGCGACAGCGATCGTCGCACTCGGCGCCGCGATCCGCTTCCAGCCCAACGGCTGGATCTGGACGTCAACCCTGGCCGTGCTCGCGGTTGCCTACCTCGCGTCCCAGGCCATCGCTCCGCAGCGCGTCCGGGCCTGGATCGGAGAAGCGGCAGCAGTTCTAGCCGCCGCGGTTGCGTGCGGACCGCTGGGGGTCGGCTCCGGCCACTTCGTGCTCCCCATGGTCGTCGGCCTGGCTCTGATCGCCATCCACCGAGGACCCGAATTCTTCGGTCGGGTGGGCGAGCTCTATCGACCCCATCCTGCGCACCTGCACCTCGCCGTCATCCTCGGGCTGGCGCTGGCGGCCTGGGCGTACTCGCTGGGCGAGGGACGGTCGCTTGCCGCGGGGCTGTGGATCGCGTTCGGCCTCTATGCCGCCGACTACTATCTGTCGCCCACCGAGCTCACCGGCTACACGCTGCGCGCCGCCCTGGTCTTCGCGCTGGCCGCGACCGGGCGCGCGCTCGACCTGGGCTCGTGGACTGCCGCCCTCACGGGCGTTGCGTTGGTCGCCTTTGTCGCGCCCTTTGCCCGCGCCGGCCTCGCGCCCCTGCGCCGGTTCGCATCGCTCTTCTTCTATGGCGCGCTCCTATTCGTGCTCGGCAACCTGTTCGACGCGACGATCGGCAGCGGGCACTGGGAGATCCCCGCGGCGCTCGCGATTGCCGCCGTCGCATTCGGCGCCGCCGCCGAGCTCGGCGCGGTGCGGTTCAGCGCGATCACGGCCCGCGCCCTTTTCTCCGTCGGGTGGTTTGCAGGTGTCGACGCGCTCAACGCCGGAGGGTGGCGTGGCCCATTCGACGCTCTTCTGGCCCTGTTCTACGTCGCGATCTCGCAGGTCCGCGCGGCGGCGCGCCACGCCATCGCCACCGAGGGGCGGCGATGGTTCGTCCATGCAGCCGCCGCGGCGTCGCTGATCCTGTGTTTCACAGGCTCGGAGGATCAGATCTGGTGGAGATTGGCCGCGGCGCTGAGCGCGCTTGCGGCCGCCTACTGGTGGCTCGCGCTCACACGAAACGAGCTCGAGCTGCCGTGGCTTGCCTGGGGTTCACTCGCTGGCGCCGCCGGAAGCGGGGCGATGGCGATCGTGCCGGAGAGCTGGCAGGGTGCGATGGTCGCCGGCGAACCACTGGCCCTCACCGCCATCTGGTTTGCGCTCCGCAAGACCCTGAATCGTCGCGGCGTGCAGGTCAGCGCCCTTGCGGTCCTCGGCATCATGGCTGCCGCGGGCGCCACCCTCGCCTTCCGCGACGCGCCGCCGACGTGGGCCCAGTCGGTAGCGGCTCTGCTGATCGCTGGATTCCTCGCCGCGTGGTCGGTGGTGGGCGATGAATCCCCACTCCCGGACTTGCGGCCTTACGAGAGGTCCGCCGCTTCCCTCCTTGCGGCGGCCGGCGTACTGCTCGCCTGCGGGGTCCTGCAGTTTCCGAGCGCCGCGGCCGGGATGGTCATCATCGCCATCGCCGTCCTGCATGGGGAATGGAGCCTGCGCGCCAGGAATGACGTCGAGCGCTGGTATGCGCTCGCGGTGCTGCTCGCCGCGGGACCATTCCTTTATATATGGCCGTACGCGCATCACTCGGCCGCGGCGGCGGTGTCGGCAGAGTTCGTCGCGCTCGCGGCTCTGGTCGTCTTCACGGCCGTCAGGACGCGCCGCTGGTATCTCGGCTACGCCGCGCCACTGCTCCTTGCACCGGCGCTGCACATCGGTTTCATCGCGGCCGGCCTCACCGATCGCCTGCCTCGAGAGATCGGATTCTTCGTCCTGGCGTGGTTGATTGGATTCGCCGGGCTTGCGATCCGCACCCGCTTCTCCAACCGATGGGCCTGGCCGATCGAGGCCGCCGCCGCCACGATCGCGGCCGTCACCCTGAGCTTGTCGACCGATGCGGATCCCGCCGGCATCGCCCTCCTGGCTTACGCCCCGCTCATTTACACGTCGGCCATGCAGGATCGCCAGCGATGGATCATCCCGTTCGCGCCGGCCGCGGCCTTCGCCGGAGCTTTGGT
>VBGE01000324.1 GCA_005880345.1 Chloroflexota bacterium
CGTGTTCACCCCTCTCGAATTTCGCTGCGGCCAATGGCCAGGCCGGTCGTCTGGTTATGCCACGTGTGGGCGTGAGCTCGCGCGCTCACCGCTCCACAAGCGGACGATAACCCCCAGAGACGATTGACCAGAAACGCGCGTCTAGCGAACTCCTGCGCGACTGACCAAGCCAAATGCAGGGCGAGTCAGGACCAGCCAGTTTCTGGTGCACGAATATATCCATCGATGGGCCTCCCGACGCGGACCATTTGTCCAACCCGTGATAGAGAGACACTTCACAATCCCGACGGCCCCCAATCAAGCTGAAGGCACAGCAGCCGTTTCTAGTCCGGCCGTCTGATGGGGGATTGGTCGCACAGGCGTCGACCTTTGACACCTGAACTGACACCGTGAGACGGCCCGCAACGAGGAAGACTAGGTAGTCAAATTTGGTTGTCGTAACACTTAACATTGCCGCCTCAATGACACAGAGTCCGCAGGTCTCGCCCGACGGAGCCTACTGGTGGGATGGCCAAACGTGGCGCCCGATGCCGATGCCCCGCGCTCCCGAGGCGGCTGAGTTGGCAACACCGCCCGTGACGAGACCATCGTGGCTGCCGGAGGGAGTTGAAGCGCCTGGGGTACAAGTCGAGACTGGTACAACCTCATCGGCGACCGTTGCCACCCAGGGTCCGATTCCTCAGTCAAACGACTTTGCCTCTCCCAGTCCTCCGATGGCGCCTGCACCATGGGTTTCACAGGCGCCGCCTTCGACCAGTCGCACAGCGGTCCTCGTGGCGGCAATAACGGCGATAGCGCTGATGGCGACCGGTACCGGCGTCTGGCTGTGGCTGCAATCTGCCAATCAGGGCCAATCGGCAACGTCGGCGAATCCGGCTCAAGTGGCAACGCCTTCAGCAGTTGGTTCACCCCTCGCATCGCCCACGCTTGCTCGGCCTTTCACTGCCCAGCTAGCAGGTGAATACTGCCCGGTAGCGCATCCTGGCGACGCCGCGTGCTGGAAAGGATCGGTGGTCAACACCGGGCCATCGATCGGCAAGCTAGCGATGATTTTTCTCACCGATCCGCCATATTCCGATTGGTTCGCCCACCACGCAGGCGGGACGCTGTCCGGTTTCTACACCAGCTCCGGATGCGACATAGATCCAACGCATGGTCGCATTATTTGCGGAGCCGTTTCGTCCAACGAACAGATAGACGTCTATCTGGGCGGGGACGTGACCACA
>VBGE01000350.1 GCA_005880345.1 Chloroflexota bacterium
CGTTAGGCGACCGCGTGGTTTTGAAGCCGGTCGAGAAAGAGGAAAAGACCAAGAGCGGGATCGTCCTTCCGGACACCGCCAAGGAAAAGCCCCAGGAGGGCATCGTCCAGGCAGTGGGGACCGGAAGGATCCTGGACAACGGCACCAAGGTGCCGATGGAGCTCAAGGTCGGCGACAAGGTGCTTTATGCCAAGTACGCGGGCAACGAGTTCAAGGTCGAGGAGATCGAGTACCTGATCGTGTCGGAAAAAGACGTGCTGGCCGTGGTCGGCGCGAACGGCAAGAAGTAAAGAAGAGGGGATTTCGCATATGGCAAAAACAGTCACATTCGACGTAGAGGCGCGACAGCACCTCAAGAAGGGCATCGACACCGTTGCCCAGGCAGTCCGCATCACGCTCGGCCCCAAGGGCCGCAACGTGGTCCTCGAGAAGAAGTTCGGCGCCCCGACCGTCACCAACGACGGCGTGACGATCGTGCGCGAGATCGAGCTCAAGGACGCGATGGAGAACACCGGCGCGCAGCTGCTGCGCGAGGTCGCGACCAAGACGAACGACGTGGCCGGTGACGGCACCACCACGGCGACGCTCCTGGCGCAGTCCATGATCAACGAAGGTTTCCGCAACGTCACCGCGGGAGCCAACCCGATGCAGCTCAAGATCGGCATCGAGAAGGCCGTCGCGGCCGTCGTCGCCGAGATCAAGACCCTTTCCGTGCCCGTCAAGGGCCACGAGGACGTCGCCCACGTGGCGGCCATCTCGTCCCAGGACTCGCAGATCGGCGACCTGATCGCCGACGCGATGGACAAGGTCGGCAAGGACGGAGTCATCACCGTCGAGGACAACCAGGCCATGGCCACCGAGCTCGAAGTGGTCGAGGGCATGCAGTTCGACCGCGGCTACGTGGCCGCGTACATGGTCACCAACCCCGACCGCATGGAAGCGGTGCTGGACGAGCCGTTCGTGCTCATCAGCGACCGCAAGATCTCAGCCATCCAGGACCTGCTCCCCGTGCTGGAGAAGGTCGTCCAGATGGGCAAGCCGCTGCTGATCGTGGCCGAGGACGTCGAGGGCGAGGCCCTCGCCACCCTCATCGTCAACAAGCTGCGCGGCACCTTCACCGCCGTCGCGGTCAAGGCGCCTGGCTTCGGCGACCGCCGCAAGGCGATGCTCGAGGACATGGCGATCCTGACCGGCGGCCAGGTCATCTCCGAGGACCTCGGCCTCAAGCTCGACCAGACGAAGATCGAGCAGCTGGGCAAGGCCCGCAAGGTCACCGTGACCAAGGACGACACCACGATCGTGGTCGACGCCGAGAGCGACCCCAAGCGCATGGCGGCGATCCAGGGCCGGATCAAGGCGATCAAGGCCCAGATCGAGGAGACGACCTCCGACTTCGACAAGGAGAAGCTGCAGGAGCGGCTGGCCAAGCTGGCCGGCGGCGTTGCGGTGATCAAGGTCGGAGCCGCGACCGAGGTCGAGCAGAAGGAGAAGAAGCACCGCATCGAGGACGCGCTCAGCGCGACCAAGGCTGCGGTGGAAGAGGGCATCGTCGCGGGCGGCGGCACCGTGCTGCTGAACGCGCAGAAGAAGCTCGACGGCGGGCTCGGCCTGAAGGACGACCAGGCGACCGGTGTCGCGATCGTCCGGAAGTCGCTCGAGGAGCCGGTCAAGCAGATCGCGCTCAACGCCGGCAAGGAAGGCTCGCTCATCGTGGAGCAGATCCGCAAGAGCAAGCCCGGCGAGGGCTACGACGCGCTCAACGACAAGTTCGTGAACATGTTCGAGGCTGGAATCGTCGACCCGGCCAAGGTCACCCGGTCGGCGCTGCAGAACGCCGCGTCGATCGCCGCGATGGTCCTGACCACCGAGGCGATGGTCACCGAGGTGCCCGAGGACAAGCGGGGCGGCGGCGGAATGCCGGGCGGCATGTCGCCCGACATGATGTAAGCCTTCGGGTTTACTGCAATCGACTACGCAGCGAGGAGCCCCTTCGGGGGCTCCTTTCTTTTCCGGCGGGCTCGTCGACCGGGATGATGCCGCCGATGCCGGCGATGCGGCGCGCCGCGATCGAGACCGCGAAGGGCAGCGCCAGCATGAACGTGGCGACCACCACCGATAGAGCGTCGGGCAGGCGCCTCGGATCCCTCAGGCCCAGGTAGGTCAGGTAGCCGCCGCCGCCGGCGGTGAGGAGCACGATCACGATGGCCCCGCCGATCAGCCACATGCGGTACTCGCGATAGAGGGGCGGCGCGTTGCGGCTGGCCATGCGGAGCAGCCACCAGCCGGTGAGACCGTTGAGGACGAGGCCGCTGATGAGGGCGCACGCGGCGATGCCGGTGCGGAAGGCCTCTAGGTGGACCATGACGAAAGCGGAGGCGTTGACCGCCAGGATGCCGATGGGCGTGATGACGCCCAGGGCTAGAAGCGCGAACTCTCTAAGGCGTCTTGACCGAAGCGTCTAGTGGCCGCAGCCGCAAGCCTGCGCGCCGCCTGCGTCGTCCCCGGTGTCGAAGGAGTGGCCGCAGGAGCACGAGTGCACAGCGTTGGGGTTGTGGACCGTGAAGCCGGCGCCCATCAGGCTGTCGACGTAGTCGATCTCCGAGCCCTGGATGTACGACACGCTGAAATCGTCGACCAGGATCTGCACGCCTTCGTTGTCGATCACGAGGTCGTCCTGCCGGCGCTGGTCGTCGAAGGCCATGCCGTACTGCATGCCTGAGCAACCGCCGCCGCTGACGAAGATGCGGAGCGCCAGCTGGGGGTTCTCCTCCTTGGCGAGCAGCTCCTTGAGGCGTGACTGGGCAACGGGGGTGAGTGAGACGAGAGCTTGTTCGATCACGCCCAAGATGCTACCACGACGTTTGGCAGGTTCCGCTTCACCTCCCCGCCAGCCGGGGACCCGGCTTCACCTCCCCGCTCGCCGGGTACGTGCTTCACCTCCCCGCTCGCCGGGTAAGGTCTTCACCTTCCCGCTCGGCCGAGCTTGAAGCCCTTCTTTTCCTTCTGCTCGGTGGCCGTCGAACCGGCGATCATCTGGGCCAGCTGCTCCACCCCGCGGGCGATCGTGCTCTTGGGGTCGGTCAGGACGAGGATCTCGCCCTTGACCGCGGCCTCATCGGGCTTGGTCCCGTCGAAGTCGATCTCGACCGCGAGCTCCTGCTTCAGCGTCCGCACGACGTCTTCCTTGCCCACCACCGACTTCGGCACCTTGTTGTTGAGGGCGAGGATGACGCGGCCGGGCACGATGTTGAGCACGTTGGTGAAGATGTTGAGCAGCTCGCCCACATCCTTCAGCGACGAGAGCTCCGGGGTGACTATCACCAGCACGCGCTGCGAGTGGTCGAGCACGCTGATCACGATGTCGGTGAACGCCACACCAAGGTCGAACACGATGTAGCGGAAGGCGTTGACCAGGATGCCCATCGCGCGGTTGACCAGGTCGACGGTGATGAGGTCGGCCTGCTCCGCGCGCAGCACGCCGGGCAGCAGCATCATGCCGCCGGGGTGGTGAAGGATCGCGCCGAGCACCGCCTCTTCGAAGTTCTGCGGCGGCACCTGGCTCGCCGCGGCCAGGCAGCCGGTCGGCGTCAGATAGGAGATGAGCGCGGCGTGGTTGTAGGGGAGGGCCAGGTCGACCAACAGGACCTCGCCGGGGAACCGCTTGGCCAGCGACGCCGCGAGGTTGACGGCGATGGTCGTCCGGCCCGAGCCGCCCTTGGGCGAGTAGATCGCCACCGTGGAGGCGGCCTGCTCGGGCGCAACCATCCGCGCCCTGGCGATGAGGTTGGGCAGGGTGTCCTTGCGCTGCTCGACGAGCTTGGTCAGCTCGATGAGGGCGTCGGACTCGGCGGGCACCGTTTCGTAGAGGGTCTTGCGGTCGAGCGTGAGGAGGTGGCAGTCCTCGAGCGCGCGCACGCTCGCCGTGCGGGTCTCTTCAGAAATCAAGGCCATCTCACCGAAGAAGTCGTCGGGGCCCATGAGCGCGATCGTGATGGTGTGGCCGGGCGACTCCTCGACGTACACCTCACACCGGCCGGACTCGACGATGAACATCGTGTCGCCCGGGTCGCCCTGGTGGACGATCACCGATCCCTTGGCGGCGCCGGCCGGGGCCAGGCGGCGGGAGAGGGCGTGGAGGATGTTGTCCGGGAGCGTGAAGAAGATCGCCACGCGTTCCAGGATCTGGAACCGCCTCCGAAGCTCGTCCGGAGAGCCTGAAGTAGGGTGATCGTTGTCGCTCACGCCGCAGGGAATTATAGGTATGGGGTCTCGGTCTCCCTCTCCCCTTCAGGGGAGAGGGCTGGGGTGAGGGGCGATCAAAGAGCGACTCTCAGGCCGTTGGTAGACTTAGCCGCTGCCGGTCCCGTGGTGTAGCCTGGCCAAACACGCGGCCCTGTCAAGGCCGAGAACGCCGGTTCGAATCCGGTCGGGACCGCCATGCAGCT
>VBGE01000351.1 GCA_005880345.1 Chloroflexota bacterium
CGGCGAGAAAGGGAGCGAGCGTGAGATTCCGCGTGCTCCTCGACGGTGAGAGCGCCGCGGCGGGCCACGGAGCTGATGTCGACGCCGACGGGAATGGCACGGTTGTGCAGCAGCGGATGTATCAGCTGATCCGTCAGCCGGGACCGATCCGCGACCGCCGTTTTGAGATCGAGTTTCTCGACGGCGGCGCCGAAGCCTTCTGCTTCACGTTTGGCTAATTGACAGGGAGTCGGCGCGCAAACCAATCACGAGTGCTCCTTGCACTACGAGGCTCCGGAGAGCGGACGCTGTCCGTGTAGTACTTCATGTAGTAATGCGTCGGAAAAAAGCTTCAATCTGGACGCAGCGACTAGCGGCGTTAGAACTTTCGAACAGAAACCGATCGTTTCCGACACTTCTGGACGGAAGGTCTCAGAGTTCGGGACCGTGAGGCCCCGGGTTCAAATCCCGGGCCCCCGACCAATGTCGTGACTCAAGATACCGTGGACGTTTTTCAAGAATTAGCGGTCCGCCCAATTCGAGAGGGCCGCCTCGTGACTGTACACTCTGGAACCACGCCACTGTAGTTCAGGGGAGTGAGCAGGACGGTCCTAACATCAAGGTCGGGGATTCGATTTCCCTCCGGGGCACCACTGACGGTTTTGTGAGCTGAGCGTGGCAAGCAAACCTGAGCAACTCATTGGCAACCGGGTCGCGCTGGTCGGCGCGATCGTGTACCTACTCGAATTTGTAGGCATTGCGGCGGCCGGCACAGTCGCCCCGAGTGGCCCTCGTCTTCGCGGGGCCGACGCTGATGCCATTGTCGCCGGCTACACCGGCCATTACTTCGGCATTGCATTCCTGGCGGGGTGGCTGAGCCTGGCCCTGCTTGGACGGATCGCTTTTGCGGCGGGCCTTCGTTTCTCCCTTCGACGTTCGGGGGCCGAGCACGCGGTGGCTGACTTTGCTTTTGGTGCGATGGTGGCGAGCGTCATCCTGGAGGTGGCGGGGCAGGCGGTTGCGGCAAGCGCTGCTCAGGTGGCGGCTACCGGTGGCAGCTCGGCGACTGTCGTAGCCCTGGACGCGGCGGCCAACTGGCTTGTCATGTTGCTGTTCGCTCCACAGGGAGTGTTCATCTTCTTCAGCTCGCTCGCGATGCGATGGTCACGACTCTTTCCTCGGTGGATCTGCTGGCTTGGCCTGGTCGCCGGGATGGGCGAGGTGCTGTACGGCCTTGTTGTCGGCCCCGCGTTTGCGGCTGGTGGAATGCTGTGGACTTACCTGCCAGTGCTCGGCTTCTCAGGCCTTGCTTTCTGGATCTGGATGCTCGCGACAGGGATTGTCTTGTTCAGACATTCCGGTCAGACGAGTCGGCCCTAAAGGGAGCCAGATCTGGCAAACATTCCTGGGCAACCAGATCAAGGGCATATGGGCCTCGACCGACAGAGGGCGCGCTCAAGCGTGTACCGCCGACTACTCGGGCGTGAACCTCGGGGGCTTGATCCTTGGTCCTGGAGTCTATTGCCATACGACTGCGCCAACCCTGACCGGCACGCTCACCCTTAATGGCTCAGGTATCTACATATTCCTGATTGGCACGACCGCGGCGCCGACCACTCTTGTCACGGCGGCAAGTTCGAGAGTCATCCTCATCGGCGGGGCCCAGCCCTGCCAGGTCTTCTGGCGCGTCACGAGCTCGGCCACCATCGCGACGTCGACGACGTTCATTGGGACCATCATGGCCAACATCGCCATCTCGATGCAGACCGGCGCAACACTCAACGGCAGGGCCCTCGCTCGGACTGCCGCGGTGACCCTGGACACCAACCGCATCATCCAGCCCAGCGGATTCGGCTATGGCGTGCCAACCTATGTCGCGCCGCCTGCCGGAACACCGTTACCGGCCACGCTTGAGGTTCCTGCAGAACGGATTGGAGTAGTGCCCTGGCTGTTTCTGATCGCGATCGGTAGCGGCGTCGCTGTAGTGGCACTCGGCATCAGCAGCCGAAGGCGTCGCCGCCGCAGCGTATAGCTGACCTGTGCCGATGACCGGGCGGTGATGAGGCGAGCAGCGCACGTGCTGTCGAGGATGCTGGGTGAGATTGTGCTGGCGGGCGTGCTCGGGGCGGCGCTTGTGTTCACCTGGAGCGACGGGACGCCGACAAACGACAACGTCGATTTGGTCGCACCCGCTCCTACGTTCTCCGCTTCCGTTGCAGGTTATGCGGATCCCGTGCACGTGCGAGTGCCAATCGCGTCCCCCGATCCGCCTCCCGAGCCACCTGTACCAAGCGCTCCGCCGGCGATGATCCTGATTCCGTCTCTGAACGTGCACCGTCCCGTCGAGGCAGTGGGGCTTGACCGCTCCGGAACCATGGAAATCACCCAGAACCTGTGGAACGCCGGCTGGTACAAAGGTGGCCCAGTGCCAAGTGCTCCCGGCGATGCAGTGATCGAAGGCCACGCAGGCTACCCGGATGCGCCTCTGCTCTTCGGAAGACTGCGCCAGCTCCACTCGGGCGACAAGATCGTGGTCGTGCTCTCCGACGGCACGCGTCGGCTCTTCCTCGTTGATTCGCTAGCGATTTGGCCCGCCGGCACGAGTCCTCCGGGTATGGGCGAACCATATGGACCGCCACGGCTAACGCTGATTACTTGCACTGGGCCGTTCGACGATCACTACAAGACGTATGCCGATCGTCTTGCGGTCGAAGCAACTTACGCCGGATTGGCTTGAGCGCCTGAGAGCTCATCACCTTCCGACCACCGCCACCAGCGCACGGTTACTGCCTTTGTTATGGGCATTGAGCGATGGTTGCGCCAAAGAGGTGACTACATAAATGGCAATTCAGCAACCAGCTCCGGTATCCGCTCCAGTTTCGGCACCCGTACCCGTTTCGATGACCGAGGAGGGCCGCTACAACTTTCGCGCCGCGGCGGTGGTCGGCTTCATCGTTGGCGTCGTCGATATCCTCATTGCCGCTCGCTTCCTGGGCAAGCTCTTGGGCGCGTCGGCACAATCGGCCTTCGTTAGCTTCATCTACACCGTGAGTGGACCACTCGTGGCTCCGTTTCAGGGCATCTTCGGGAACGGCGGATCGAAGGCCAACAGCTTTGAGACCGCGGACCTGGTGGCGATCATCGTCTACGCCGTGATCGGCTGGGGC
>VBGE01000311.1 GCA_005880345.1 Chloroflexota bacterium
TGATGTCGCGCGTAGGTACGAATCGCGCACGATCCGGGTCAGAGTTGGAGTAGACGGGAAAGCCATCGGCCGCGATCGAGCGCGTGTCGGATTCGCCGTCCTCAAGGCCGCCGTCGAGACGGTGGACGACGACCTTGATACGCGGCAGGCGCTGCGGCGCGTCGAGGGTCTCTGTCCTGGTCTCGCTCATCGGCTCACTCCACCTGGCCCGGCGGATGGTAGCACCCGGATTTCGAGAGCCATCAGCTGAAACGCTCCGGTGGGCGGCGGCGGTCGAGCACCCACTTCGAACCCGGCATTCGCTTGGCGACGCCCTTGACCTCGGATGCCCGCGCAGCCACTGCCGCTGCGCTTGCGTAGCTGCCCGGCTCCGCGATCACGATGCCGATCGAGACCGATACGAGCGGCGTTCGAAGAATGTTGCCGCTGCGCTCCTCGCTCTCGATCCAGCCCTTCTCGCGGTCGGCCGGCTCATAGAGGGCGGGGATCGCCTCGTCGAATCGCCGCGTGATGTCGGTCGCGATCGTCTCGGCCAGGCTGGGCTCGGCGAGGATCACGAAGTCGTCGCCTCCGACGTGGCCCGCGAAGTGATGCGACGACGGGTTTTCCTCGAGGACCTCGAGAATGATCGTGGACAGCGTCTTGATCACATCGTCGCCACGCAGGAACCCGTAGTGGTCGTTGTAGCTCTTGAACGTGTCGATGTCGGGATACAGCACCGCGAAGCGCTCGTTCTGAGCCAGGCGCCGGCTGATCTCGCGCAGGATGTCGCTGTTGCCGCTCATGCCGGTGAGTGGGCTCAAGCCGCGGGTCGTGGTCGAGCGCGACATCACTGCTCGCAGTCGTGCGACCAGCTCTTCGGGGATGAACGGCTTGGTCACGTAATCGTCGGCGCCCGACAGCAGGTGCTCGACTTTGTCCTTGAGCGAATCGCGCACGGTGAGGAACACGACGGGAATGAGTCGCGTCCGAAAGTCTTCGCGAAGCTCGGACATGATCTCGTCGCCGGTCACGTCGCCGATCATCAGGTCGAGGAGGATGATGTCCGGTCTCCATTCGACCGCGGCGTCGTGCGCGTGATGGCCGTCGCTGACGGTGACGCACTCGAAGCCGGCGCGGTCCAGGACGCGCTTGACCAGGCGCAGCACCTGCTCGTCGTCGTCCACGACCAGAGCGATGTCGCGGTGGACCAGGGCGGAGTGCGGACGGTCGCCGGCCCGCCGGGTGACGGTCACGATGCCGGCGTCCCGGGCCGGGGCAGCTTCTCCGTCATCGCGATGGCCTTCTCGGCCGCGGCCTTGATCTCCTCGATGTCGGCGCGAATGGCTTCCGGGTCGTTGAGCTCCTCGCCAATCAGCTCGCTGTAGTTGACGATCACCGCGAGCAGGTTGCGAAAGTCGTGAATCAGGATGCGCGCCGCGTCGATCGGCTCACCGTCTGGACTCACAGCCGCTTCA
>VBGE01000314.1 GCA_005880345.1 Chloroflexota bacterium
CGACAGTCCCCGAACGACACCTTATCAAGAAGTACGCCAACCGCAAGCTCTACGACACCCGCGCCAGCCGGTACGTGACGCTCGATGGCATCGCGCAGCTCGTGCGCGACGGCCACGAAATCAAGGTGGTCGACCGCGACAACGGCCAGGACCTGACCCAGGTCACGCTTTCCCAGATCGTGCTGGAAGAAGAGAAGAGGGGGCCCGCCCGACTGGTGGACGCCGGCGGCGAGATGCTTCACGATCGGGGGCAGGCGCTGCTCGATTACGTGAGGAAGACACTCAACGTCCCTGCGGATATACGCCACGAGGTCGACCGCCGCCGAGAGGGCCTCGAGACCATGGCGGACGACGCGCTCGAGCGCGCGCTTCGCCGCTTGCGGATCCCGACGCGGCGGGACATCGACCGTATCAACGAGCGACTCGACAGGCTGGCCGCCGAGATCCGCAAGGCGAACGGCGCGGCTACGACGCGACCGCGTAAACGAAAGGTTTAGGGCTCACGACCGAGCGGATCACGATGTTCGCCTCCACGCGGTAGGACGCCTCGCGGACGCGGCGGTCGGCGCGTAGCTGCTGCGTCATGAGGTCTGCCACCTCGGCGAGCCGGGTCGCGTCCCCGATGGCGGAGAGCGTCCACGGCGGCACCACCACCACACCGTCAATCGCGACGCCCGCGCTCGTCTGCGACACGGACACACCGGTCACGACACGACGGTTGTTCACGTCGATCTCTTCAGCGCCCCCAGCCGACAGGTTGTTCAACGCGTCCTGCAGGTCGAGGGCAGTCAGCCCGCCGGCGTCGATCACGATGACAATGCCGGGACCCTGCACCGGAATCTGCCCCTCCAGGGCTCGCAGGCGATTCGACTCCTCGGTCAGGACCTGGTCGGCCGCCGAGGCCTCGCCCGACTGCAGCGCGGCGCGGCGTTGGCCGAGGTCGGCCTTCTCCGCGTCGAGCGAGTCGTTGGCGCGGTGGAGGTCGTCGATCAGAAAAGCCAGCGATGTCGGGTCGACGCCGACGAGCGACCTCGCCACCTCGACCTCGCTGCGCAGCTGGATGGTCGCGACGAGCGCGACCAGCAGCGCGATCACCCACACGCTGATGCCCCGGGCGCGGTTTCTACGTCGGGCTGACATGTGGAATCTGCAAGCTCGAGTCGTAGGCAGGCACCGAGACGTCGGGGCTGCCGCGAAACACGAGCTGGATCTGAAACTGGACCTGGCGCGCGCGCACGTCGGGCACCGCCGACTCGTCGGCGAGTGCCTCGACCATCGCATTGCGGTCACCGATGGCTGAGATCGTGACCGGCGAGGAAAGCGGTGGCCCCTGGTCGATGACGACCTGTCCCTGCGATCCCGAGAACGAGCTGAGGGGTGTGATCC
>VBGE01000312.1 GCA_005880345.1 Chloroflexota bacterium
CGCACGACTCCCGACGAGCTGAAGGCTCTCGTCGCGCGCGCCTCAGCGTCTGGGCTGCAGGTGGCCGCCCATGCGATCGGCGACGGCGCGATCGAGGCGATGTGCGATGCGGTGGAAGCCGCAGGGGCGACGCATCTGCGGCATCGTGTCGAGCATTGCACCATCTGCCCGCCCGACCTGCAGGCGCGCCTGGCCAGGCTGGGCATGGTGGCCGTCATGCAGCCGATGGCTGCTCGATTCGGCCGCGTCGCCTCC
>VBGE01000313.1 GCA_005880345.1 Chloroflexota bacterium
GACGTCAAAGGCACGCTCGAAACGGGCAAGCTCGCCGACCTTCAGGTGTACGCGGGGGATCCCCTGGAAGACCAGGACGTCGAGTGGGAGATGCTCCGCCCACGAGCCGTCCTCCTGGGCGGAGCGACAGTTTTCGGCCGGCTTTAAACCTGGTTCGACTCGCCCATCTCGAGGGCGCCGCCGGGCTCGCCCATCGGCATCGTCTCCGGCATGGATCCTGGGCTCGACTCGGGGGCGCGTGGCCGCCGGCGCGGCGCAGCGCGTCGGGTGGTTGTCGACGCAGCGCGTCGGGTCGTAGTCGGTGTGCGCCGTGTCGCGGCGCCCGTCGCGGCGCGCCTGGTCGACGCGGCCCGCGTGGTGACGCGGCGTCGGGTGGTGGTTGCCGCCTTCTTGGTCCGAGTCGCAGTGCGCTTGGCCGTGGACGTGGCGCGACGCCGGGTGGCCGTG
>VBGE01000315.1 GCA_005880345.1 Chloroflexota bacterium
GGAGTGGTGAAGAGACCGCAGCTGAGCGTGCCCCAGATACCGGCCATTCCATGCGCCGGCAGCGCGCCTACGGGATCGTCGAGGACCTTGTCCAAGGCGAGCACACCGACGACGACGATCACGCCGGCCACCGCACCGATGACGATTCCGGCCCACGGCTCGACGTAGCCGGAAGGCGCGGTGATCGCGACGAGCGCAGCGATGGCGCCGTTGCCGATCATGCCGACATCCATCGTCTTGGTGATCAGGTAGACGGTGACGAGCGCCGCCACCGCACCGCCGGCCGCCGCGAGGTTCGTGACCACGACGACGTCAGCGAAGTGGAGGTTGGTCGCGTTGAGGGTTGAACCGGGGTTGAAGCCGAACCAACCGAACCACAGGATCAGCACGCCCAGCTGGGCCAACGGCATGTTGTGGCCCGGAATCGCGTTGGACCTGCCCTTCTCGTATTTGCCGATGCGCGCGCCCAGCAGGAGAAGCCCGGCCAGTCCCGGCGGCGAACGGAACGCCGAAGAGGATGTAGACGATGAACTTGGTGCGCTCCAGCATCGTGCCCCACACGATCGCCAGGGACACCGCGCAGAAGACGAACTCAAAGAACCACTTGGCGGCGGCGGGAGCCGTGCTGGCGGCGATCGCCGGCAGGTTCATCGACGAACCGGGGCTGAACGTCGGGAAGAAACCGCTGCCTCCGATGAAGGCAAACGCCCCGCCCGCTCCGAAGGCCACGCCAAACCCGACGCCCCAGTAGGCGATCGAGCTCACGCTGAGGTTGGTGATGACTTTGGCCACGACGGTGCCGACGTTCTTCATCCGGCTGAAACCGACCTCGAGCATCGCGAAGCCGGCCTGCATGAACATGACAAAACAGGCGGCGACGATCACCCAAACGGTGTCTGCAGCGACGCCGGCCGCAGAAGTCGCGGTGGTGTCGTCCGCCAGGACAGCGATCGGGACCACTGCTGCGAGCAGGGCGATCGCTGCCGAGATGCCGAACACATATCGGCGTTTGATGAGCGCGTTCCGGAACTCCCTGACTGCTGGCAAGTACGCCACCTCCGTTGTGATTCCCCAAGGCGCGGCAGGCAGCCGCACCGCTTGATGTGGCCAGCGTAGGCGGGCCCTGGGAGCGCGAAAAACGTGCGCTCTTCACGAATCGAACGGCGCCACCTTGTGTCGTTGACACGACATAGCTCCGCCTGGCTGGCAGCCTTATTCGTGCGATCCGCACGGGAACTCGGTCACCAGCTTCGTTCGGGTATGCCGTGATGTTCGCCCCACCCCTTTCCTACGATCTGTGTGGAGCCCGTCAAATCTAGGTTCCGTGGAGGGTGTGTTCATGGCGGTTGAGACAAAGTCGGTCAGCAAGACAAGCCCGCGCGAGGTGCTCGAGCGCGCGAAGGCTGAGGGCGTCGAGGTCGTCGACGTCCGGTTCATCGACCTTCCGGGCACATGGCAGCACTTCAGCCTGCCCCTGGGCGAGCTGGACGTTGACAGCTTCAAGGATGGCCTCGGCTTCGACGGCTCGAGCATCCGCGGGTTCCAGACGATCAATGAGAGCGACATGCTCCTCATCCCCGATCCGGACTCCGCGACCATCGACCCGGTCCTGTCGCACAAGACGCTGTTCCTGATCTGCGACATCATCGATCCGATCACACGCGAGCCCTACTCGCGCGACGCGCGCTTCATCGCCAAGAAAGCGGAGGAGCACTTGCGGCGCTCAGGGATTGCCGACATCAGCTACTGGGGCCCCGAGGCGGAGTTCTACCTCTTCAACTCGCTGCGCTTCGACCAGAACGCGCACAGCGGCTACTACTACATCGACTCCGAAGAGGGCATCTGGAACTCGGGCAAGAACTCCGAGCCGAACATGGCCTTCCGACCGCGGCACAAGGAGGGCTACTTCCCGGTGCCGCCGATCGACAAGCAGCAGGACCTGCGGTCCGAGATCATGCTCAAGCTGATTGACGCCGGCGTTCGCGTCGAGGTCCAGCACCACGAGGTCGGCACGGCCGGCCAGGCCGAGATCGACATGCGGTTCGACTCGCTGACCAAGATGGGCGACAAGATGATGGTCTACAAGTACATCATCAAGAACGTCGCGGCCCAGCACGGCTACGTCGCGACCTTCATGCCCAAGCCGCTCTTTCAGGACAACGGTTCGGGTATGCACGTGCACCAGAGCCTGTGGAAGGACGGCGCCAACCTCTTCGCCGACCCGAAGGGCTACGCGGGACTCAGCGAGATGGCCATCTACTACATCGGCGGTTTGCTGAAGCATGCTGCGGCGCTGCTCGCGATCTGCGCTCCGACAACCAACTCGTATCGCAGGCTCGTGCCCGGCTACGAGGCGCCGATCAACCTCGTCTATTCGAAGCGCAACCGCTCGGCGTGCGTGCGGATCCCGATGTACTCGACCAACCCGAAGACCAAGCGCGTCGAGTTCCGCTCGCCGGACGCGGCCGCCAACCCCTACCTCGCGTTCTCGGCGTGCTTGATGGCCGGCCTCGACGGCATCAAGAACGAGATCCTGCCGCCGGAGCCGGTGGACAAGGACATCTACGAGCTCGAAGGCGAAGAGAAGGCCAAGATCAAGTCAGTGCCCGGCTCACTGGCCGAGGCGCTGGACGCGCTCGAGTCGGACCACAAGTTCATGCTCGAAGGCGGCGTGTTCACCGAGGACGTGATCGAGACCTGGATCGAATACAAGCGCAAGAAAGAGGTCGAC
>VBGE01000289.1 GCA_005880345.1 Chloroflexota bacterium
GATTCGCGACGACCTCGTCGACCACCTTGCGGTGATGGTCCTCGTCCGCGATGGCGGCGGCGGCCGCGACGATCGCCAGCCGGTCCACGTTGTAAGAGTCCTTGACCCCGTTGAGTGCCTCGATGAGCTCGCTCGGACCCAACGCAAAGCCGATGCGCATACCGGCAAGGCTGTAGGACTTCGAGAAGGTCCGGAGGACGAGCACGTTGTCGTAGCGGTCGAGCAGAGGCAGGCACGTGTGCGGCGCGAAATCGACATAAGCCTCGTCTATCACCACGACGCCGGATGACGCGGCCACGGCCGCCTCGACGGCCGGGCGGTCGAAGAGGGCGCCGGTCGGCGAGTTT
>VBGE01000290.1 GCA_005880345.1 Chloroflexota bacterium
CGCGGTCGGGCTCGGATACAGGCGCAGCGATTCGTCAGCGGCCGCCTTGATCGCCTCGAGGACGCGCGGCGATGGCGGGAGGGGCGACTCGTTGGTGTTGAGCTTGACCCAGCCTTCGCCGTCAGGCGGCTGCTCGCCGGGAACGTACGGCTGAAAGCCCTGGAGGGCTTGCCTTACGAGGCTTTTCGGCATTCGAGAAGGAACGTTTCGAAAGCCAGCCGCGGGCTGACGTTCTGCTCGAGGTAGCCGAGCGTGTCATAAGACAGCTCGAGCAGGCGCGCCCACCGGCCCTGCTCGCGCCCGCGGGTCGTCAGCATGCGCCTGCGCAGCTCGATCTGCCAGCTGGCGATGGCGAACAAAGCCGGGTCCTCCTCGTCGCCTTCGCTGCGCCGCCAGCGCGGGTCCACTGGTGGTGAAGCTCGATGACGCCTGCGTCATGGGCGCGGCGCATGGCCCAACCGGGACGGCCGCTCGAAAGGTCGGCCAGCAGGCCGGCACGCTTCGCGTCAACACCGTGCCCGACCAGGAGCTTTTCGATCTCGGGCGCAGGCACGGGGTGGAAGAAGACTCGCTGGCAGCGCGACACGACCGTCGGCAGCACGACGAACGGGTTGAGGCTGGGCGACGTCAGCACGATGACGCGGTGCGGGTGCGGCTCCTCCAGGGTCTTGAGCAGCACACCCTGGTCCTGGTCACGCAGCCGCCCGACATTGGCCACCAACGCGACCCGCCGCGAGCCGATTGCAGGTTTGAGATTGAGAAAGGCCTGGAGCGACAGTTCGTGAAACTCCGGTGGCTTGTCCGGCAGCAGCCTGATCTCGTTGATCGAGAGCGGCTTGATCCGGTCGTCCTCCCAATAATCCGGATGCCTGGTTAGCGGAGCTTCGGGGAGCAGCGCCGTGGCGAGGGACCGCGCGGCGATCGACTTGCCGAGTCCGGCCTCACCCACGAACAGATAGGCGTGGGCGAGACGGTCCGTCTCGAGCTGCGAGCGCAGCTGGGCCAGCGCCTGGCTGTGGCCGACGATGCCGGCGAACGGATCGGTCACGGAATCTGCGTCGGTGCGGCGCGCCGCGCCTTGGCATTCTCTCGTTCCCGCTCCAGACGCTGGGCGCGACCCTGCAGCCACACCTCACGTATGCGCTGCAGCGCTGTGATGTTGGTGATGATCGCGAGCAGGAACACGACGCCATAGAGCACGACGCCGCCGATCAGCAGGCCCGCCACGGTGACGACAACGCGCTCTGGCCGCTGGAACAGGCCGGTCTTGCACGTGAAGCCGAGGCTCTGCGCGCGAGCGCGGACGTAGCTCACCAGGAACGAGCCCGCCAGCGCGGCCAGCGTGGCCAGGACCAGCCACCGCTGCAGCGCACCCTCGATCGTGAGGAAGTACGCGGCGAGGCCGAGGTACACCACGCCTTCCGAGTAGCGGTCCAGCGTCGAGTCGAGGAACGCGCCGTAGGGATAGCCTGCTTTGGTCGAGCGTGCGAGCGCGCCGTCGAGGATGTCGCAGGTGCCCGCGAAGATCAGGACGACGCCGGCCCAGCGCAGATGTCCGAACGCCGCCAGTCCGGCGGCCACGACCGTGAGCGCGAAACCCACCACCGTGACCTGGTTCGGGGTCAGCGGCGTGCGGCCGAGCGCCGTGATCAGCGCCTCGGCGCGGCGCCGGACCCAGGCCTCAAACCGCGTGGTGAACATCTGTCACCTCCAGCGTCTGTGGGCGGCCGGCCGCGAGGGCCTGGCGCGCCTCCTTGTAAACCTCGACGACCTCCGCCGCCACGCGGTCCCAGGAGTAGCGGCGCGCCTTGTGGAGCGCATAGTCGCCCATGCGGCGCCGCAGCTCACGGTCGCGCGCCAGGATGACGAGCGACGCCGCCAGCTCGCGCCAGTTGCGGGGCTGCACCGTGATGCTGTCCCGGCCGGGCTCGAGCACCGACATGTAGCCCGGCACCTCGGTCGCCACGACCGGAAGACCGGAGGCCAGCGCCTCGAGGAGGACGATGCCGAAGCTCTCCGCGCCGGTCGCGGGCGCACAGAAGATGTCGGCGCTGTTGTAGTAGCGGGGCTTCACGTTCTGGGGCACATAGCCAGCCATGACCACGTTGGGCAGCCTGTGCCGCGCGATGTACGACTCGACCCGGCCCCGTAGCGGTCCATCGCCCACGATGATCAAGCGAGTCTGGGGAATCCTTTCGATGATGCTGCGGTATGCCCGCAGAAGATCGCCGAGGCCCTTTCGCTTTTCGAGTCTCCCGACAAACAGGATGTTGAGGAGGTCGTCGCGCAGGTGGCGGATCGGTGCGTGCCCCGGCTTGTAGAACCCCAGGTCGACGCCGTTGGGAATGACGTGCATGGGGAAGTCGGGGAAGTAACGGGTGACGAAGTCACGCGCCGGGTCGCTGACCGCGATCGCCTGGTGGAGCTGCTCCAGATAGGGCTGCAGCAGCGGGCGGCCGTAGTAGTAGCCGACGTTCGACTTCGCGAATGCATGGAACGTGCCCACGTTGGCCGTGGTGGACATTCGCAGCATCGTCATCGGCAGCGCAGGCATCAGCGGTTCATGGAAATGCAGGATGTCGAACCGCTCTTCTTCGATGATCGCCCGCACACGATTCGCGAGGTGGAAGCTCAACGTGATGCGGGCCACCGATTCGTTGACCGGAATCGCGATCGGCGTCCCGATGCGGTAGAAGCGTGCGCTGTCGAAGTCGACGTCGGCGCGGCTCGAAGGCGCGAAGATGCGTGTCTCGTGGCCAAGGCGCTGCAGCTGCACGGCCAGGTGGCGGACGTGATCGTTGACGCCCCCCGGCGACGCGAAGTCATAAGGCGACACCAGCCCAACTCTCATCGGTGATGCCTCACGGCGATCCCGGCCAGATGCGGTGCGGGACGTGCCACTGCTCGGGGTGCTGCTGGATGAACCTCTCCATGTGGCGCAGCACCTGCTCTGTCGTCCGTACCTGGTCGGCACGTGCGTTGCCCGTCGAGGTTGCGTAGACCAGAGGCGCGCCTTCCGCCATGAAGGTATCGTCCGGCAACCGATAGACGCACACGGGGAACAGGGGCGTGCCCAGCCGCAGCGCGATCGCGGCCGGCCCCAGCGGGATCGGCGCCGGCCTGCCTAAGAACGGCATCGTGTATCCCGTCCCGGTGATGTCCCGGTCGATCGCGGTGATCACCATCTCCTGGTCGCGCAGCGCGTCCAACACTTTGCGGATGCCGCCGTGATCGAGGGTCAGGACGCTGATCCCGAGGCGAGCTAGGAGCCCATGTGGCACGAGACGACGAGGACCCCCTTGCCGAGGTTGCGCGCCTCCTCGAGGTGCTCCCAGCCCTGCACCTTGAGCAGCGGCCGCATCGCTTCGACTCGGGCGCGCGGGAGCTGCATCAGGTCGGCGTATGCCTTGGCGTGGTTCCGAAAGTTCAACCGCGAGATACGCCGCAACTCGTCTCCGTCGTGCTCGAGCTCCGGACACGCGACCTTCAGGTTGAACTCCAGCCTCGGTCGGGCCAGCGGCGAGAACCACCATGCGAACTTCGCAGCCAGGACCGCCAACGCATATGCCCAGGGCCGGGGCAGCCGAGCGACGAGCGACTGCACGACCTTGAAGGCGCGCCACGTCCATTCGCCCACCCCTCAACGACTGAACATTGGGCGGAATGCGAACCATTGATCGGGATGCCCCTTGATGAACTCCTGGAAGCGATCTACGACTCGCTGCATGAGGCTCTCTTTCGTCTCGCCATCACGCGGCGCCAGGGCGGGGTCGACGTGGCCCTGGTACCGGCCCGGCGCCACGACGTACTGATAAATGGGAATCAGGGCCGCACCAGTCTTCAGGGCGAACGCAGCGGGACCGCTCGGCACCACTGCCTTGCGGCCGAAAAAGCTGACGGTGACTCCGGGTCCCTGCTCGAGGTCGCAGACGAGAGCGACGACCGCGTTCGACTGCAGCGCCTCAGTGATCGCCCGGACGGCTGAGCGGCCCACCGGGACGATCTTGACCCCGAACCGCCTTCGGGCCCCCAGCACGGCGTCGTTCAGCGATCCGGGGAAACGCTCGGTGACGGCGACGACGGGGTAACCGAGGGCGCCCGCATAGGCAGCCGACATGTCCCACGAGCCCATGTGGGGCAGCGCCAGGATGGCGCCGCGCCCGACGGTGAGAGCGTGGTCCAGGTGCTCGCGGCCGTCCGCCGTCATCCGCGCCAGGACGTCCTCGCGCGACAGGCCGGCAAGCAACAGGAAGTCGA
>VBGE01000291.1 GCA_005880345.1 Chloroflexota bacterium
CATCAGCAGCGACGGCGCGTGGAACATCGTGCCGCGCGGCGTGCTGGTGCAGGGCAGCGTGCGCACTTTCACCGACGACCTGCGCGAGCAGGCGCTCGACCGGCTGCGCGACCTGCTGCGCGAGACGGAGAGCACGTTCGAGGTGCGCTCCAAGGTCGACCTGGTGCACGGAACCGTGCCCCTGATGAACGAGCCGAACGTCACGCAGACCGTGCTGGACGTCGGCAACGAGCTCATCGGCGACCGGGCCAGCCGGCTGGGCCGGCCGCTCACGGTGAGCGACGACTTCGCCGAGTTCCTCACCCGCATACCGGGTTGCTATTTCATGCTCGGCGCCCGGCCCGAGGGCGACGTACCGCCGGCGCATCACTCGCCGGGATTTCGCATCGACGAGGCCGCGCTGCCGGTCGGGGTGAAGGTGCTGGCGGGAGCGGCGGCCCGGCTCGCGGCGGAATAGCGCACCGAAACCCGAATACGTATAGTGATTTGACCCCGCCGTGATCATCTTCTGGATCCTTACGATCTTCGTCGGCGCATCGGCGTTCACCTTTGCCGAGATCGCGCTGCAGCTGGGCATTGGATGGTCGCTTGTCTACGCGGTGGTCGCAATGCTTCTGGCCCGCGGCGTCCTGAGCATCATCCGGCGCTCGCTCATCCTCCGGGAGCGGATGGCGCCAGAAGCCGATGTCATGCAGCGCACGGTGGAGACAAATCGGGCAGTCTTCTGGAAGCGAGCCATGTTCGTGGCTCTTGTGCCCATAGCCTATTTCGCGGTTTCGTATTTCGTCTTCGGCCTGACGCCGGATGAGGCGCTCGTAGCGCTGCCGAGCTTCTTGTCACTGGCCCTGACTCAGCTCATATACCTGCTGTTCTTGCTTGGTGCCAACTTCTTGCTCTTCCTGGGTCCCTTCTACCTGTACACGCGCATCGGGAAGACCATGATCAACCCGGACGACGCCAACTTCGGCGTCAGCATCGAGGACGTACGCGGCCAGAAGGCGGCTGTCGGCGAGATGAGCCGGATCCTCAAGCTCATCGAGCACGGGCGGCTGTTCACCAAGGCCGGAGGCAAACGCGAACGCGGCGTTCTGATGGTCGGACCACCTGGAACCGGCAAGACGATGCTGGCCAAAGCCATCGCTTCATCGCTTCATGTACCAATCTATATCGCCAACGGTGGCTCGTTTGCCGGCATGTTCCTCGGCATCGATGCGCTCAGCGTGTACCTGATGGTCCGGGCGGCTCGGAAGCGGGCCAAGGTGTGGGGCGGCTGCATCGTCTTCATCGATGAGATCGACGCCCTCGGCATGCGGCGGTCGGGTCAACAGGGCGGCGGAATGATGGGTGGCATGGGCATGATGGGCGGCGGCATGCTCGGGCTGAACATGCTGCTGGTGCTGATGGACGGCATCGACAATCCGGGGTTCATGATTCGGCAGCTGCGCGGCTTCGTGAACCTGACGCTCGATGGATTGTTCATCCCTCGCGTGATCGGGGCGAATGGCACGAAGCTGAAGCTCCGCATTCCCGCTCTCAAGGCGCCCAACTACAACATCCTTTTCATTGGTGCGACGAACCGGCCTGCCGTTCTTGATGAAGCGCTCACCAGGCCCGGGCGATTCGGGCGTCAGATCGTCTTTCGTTTGCCAGACCGGGAGGCGCGCAAAGACATTGCCGCCCTTTACTTCGACAAGAAGAGCCACGACGCCGCGCTCGACACGCCTAGCAAGCGGGAGGAGTTCGCCCGCATCACAGACCACTACTCGCCGGCGGACATCGAACAAGTTCTCTCGCTCGCACTGCTGTATGCATTCGAGAACAGCCGCGAAGCGTTCGACTGGAACGATTTGCGCGAGGCAATGGGCAATGTCGAGGCCGGCCTTGCGATTCCGGTCGAGTACAACGAGAAGGACAAGATCGCGGTCGCCCGACACGAGCTGGGTCACGCGGTCGCATCCCACTTCTTCCAGCCCGGTCACGCGCACGTGCGCCTTTCGATTCGTCGTCGCGCAAGTGCGCAGGGCGAGATCGGCGGTTACCACCTGTCCCTGCCGACAGAAGAACAGTACGGAGGGTCGGTTTTCCGCTCGCAGCTCGCGGCGGACATC
>VBGE01000292.1 GCA_005880345.1 Chloroflexota bacterium
GACCTCGACCTGCGCCCCGCGGTCGTTGCCGAGCAGGCGCGCGCGGGGGGCGCCGTTGGGGCCGGGGAGGATCTCGATGCGCCGGCGGGGGAAGCAGATGCCGGTGCCGTCGAAGCACTTGATCACGGCTTCCTTGGCCGCCCAGCGGCCGGCGAAGCGCTCGTCGTTGCCGGCGCAGTAGGCCTGCTCGGCGGGGGTGTAGACCTTGTTCAGGAAGCCGGGGCCGGAGCGCTTGAGGGCAAGGGCGATGCGGTCGACCGAGACGGCGTCGACGCCGATGCGCTGCATGAGAGACATTCTGGCAAGCCGCACGGCCCCACCTTCCCGGAAATGAAGTCCGGTACGGCCCCACCCGGCGGCCTTCGGCCGCCGACCTCCCCGGCTAGCGGGGAGGTGAAGGTCCCTCTATTCGACGGTCACCGACTTCGCGAGGTTGCGGGGTTGGTCGACGTTCTGGCCCAGCTTGACTGCGACGTGGTAGGCGAACAGCTGCAGCATCACGGTGTTCAGCACCGCCGAGGCCGCGTCTTCCGCCGCGGGCATCCGGAAGATGTCGGTCGCGACACCGTCCAGCGACTTGTCGCCTTCGGTGACCAGCGCGAGGACCGGCGCGTTGCGGGCCACGATCTCGTGCACGTTGCTGACCATCTTGTCCTTGGTCGAGCTCGCGGTGCAGATGGCGATGACGGGGAAGTTCTCGTCGAGCAGCGCGATCGGGCCGTGCTTGAGCTCGCCGCCCGAGGTGCCTTCCGCGTGGATGTACGAGATCTCCTTCAGCTTCAGCGCGCCCTCGAGCGCGACCGGGTAGCCGAGGCCTCGGCCCGCGTACATGAAGTTGCGGTAGGTGCTGTACTTGTCGGCCAGCGCCTTGATCTCCTTGTCGCGACCCAGAATCGTCTGGACCTGGTCGGGCAGGGCGCGCAGCGCCGCCACTAGCTCCTGCCGGCGCTCGAGCGAGACACGGCCCTGGACCGTCGCCATGTGCATCGCCAGCAGGTAGAGGCTGACCATGTGCGCGTGCAGGGTCTTGGTCGAGGCCACGCCGATCTCCGGGCCCGCGTGGAGGTAGATCGCGCCGTCCGCGTCGCGCGCTGCCGAGCTGGCGACGACGTTGGTGACCGCGACGGTGAGCGCTCCACGCGACTTCGCCTGCTGCATCGCGACGAGCGTGTCCGCGGTCTCGCCTGACTGCGTGATCACGACGTTGAGCGAGCTGGCGCCGACCGTCGGACGCCGGTAGCGAAACTCAGAGGCGTCCTCCGACCTCGCGGGAACGCCGGCCCAGTCCTCGATGACGTACTCGCCGATCATCGCCGCGTGGAGCGACGTGCCCATCCCGAGCAGGAGAACATCCTTGATGTTGCGCATCTGCTCGTCGGGGATGTCGAACTCGCGGAACGACACGATGCCGTCGTCGGACAGCCGGCCGCGCATCGCGTTGGCCACGGCCTCCGGCGTCTCGTGGATCTCCTTGAGCATGAAGTGCGTGAAACCGCCCTTCTGCGCCTGCGCCACGTCCCAGTCGACGTGCACGATCTTCGGCTTGACGGTGACGCCGTCGAGCGTCGAGACCTCGGTGCCCAGCGGGGTCACTGCCGCGACCTCTCCCTCACCGAGCACGAGCACGCGCTTGGTGTAGGGGATGATCGCGGTGATGTCGGAAGCGATGTAGTACTCCTTGTCGCCGATCCCGACGACGAGCGGCGCATTGAGACGCGCGCCGACGAGCAGCTCGGGGTCGTCGCTCGAGAACATCGCGAGGGCGTAGGCGCCGTGGATGCGCTTCAACGCCTTGCGCACGGCGGCGAGGAAGTCGCCCTTGTAGTACTTCTCGATGAGGTGGGGCACGACCTCGGTGTCAGTGTCGGAGGGAAACTCGTGTCCCTCCGCCTGGAGCTCGGCCTTGAGCTCGGCGAAGTTCTCGATGATGCCGTTGTGG
>VBGE01000293.1 GCA_005880345.1 Chloroflexota bacterium
AGCGAGGCGCGCGGGTCATCCGACTCGCCTTTGAACGCCATGCCCAGGATGCCCAGCGTCCGGCCGAGCAACGGATGGCGCGAGTTGAGCGTGTCGACGATGTAACCGGGCAGGCCCTCGTTGACCTGCATCGCGGCCTGTCCCATCGGGAAGTGGTCGGCCGTGAAGGCGGACAGCTGCATCGTGTCCTTCAACAGACACGGCCCCGCGGCAAAGCCGGGACCTGGCAGGTCCGCAGCGCGCGGATAGTCCTGGCGGAT
>VBGE01000294.1 GCA_005880345.1 Chloroflexota bacterium
TGACCAGCGAACCGTGCTGCAGGTGCGGCGTCAGCTGGTCGAGAACGTTGTCGAAGATCCGCACCGACGGGTTCATGAACTCGTCGATCGGCGTGCCGATGACCAGGATCACGGTCTGCGTGCGCTCGAGCATGGCGGGGTCGCGTGAGAGCTCCAGCCGGCCGGTCGGCAGCAGGCGGGCAAGGAGCGCCTCGGCCCCCGTCTCACGGAACGGCACGATGCCGGCCCGTACGAGCTCGATCTTCTCCTGGTCGACATCGTTGATGCCGACGCGGTACCCGGCATCGGCCAGGGAAAGGGCCAGCGGCAGGCCGACGTGGCCGCAGCCGCCGACGATCACGAGGTCGAGTCCCTGCATGGCGCGCAAATTATGCTTCCTGCGCTCATGAACTCACCTCGGAAGGGTGTTGGTCGCCCGTCCGTGCTGCTGGACATGAGGCCCCTGCAGGGTCCGAGCTCGGCTCGCGGCGTGGGAGCTTACGCGCGCGGCCTCTTGTCGGGCCTGATCGAGAACGGCTTCGATCGCAACCTGACCCTGCTGCTCGATGCGGCGTTCGACACGCCCGCTCTTCCGGTCGGCGAGTACAAGCTGGCGGGCTGCAGGCGGCGCAGCCACGGCCAGCTGGCCGCTTACGAGGACGCCGTGGCGCTGGCCGCCGACATCCAGCGGATCGGCCCCGACGTCTATCACGCGATCGACTTCCACCTCCCCGGGCAGAGCCCGGTCCCGCTGGTGGTCACGCTGCACGACCTGATTCCGTGGGCGTGGGGGGGTTCGCGGATGCGAGGGGAGAGGGTGCGCTACTGGATCTTCAGGCGGCTCTTGCGGCGGGCCGACATCGTCCTGGCCGTTTCCTCGGCTACAGCGGAGGACGCGGTGAGGCTGCGGGTGTCTTCGCGCCAACGCATCCGCGTCGTGCCCGAGGCGGCGGGGCCGGCCTTCTCGCCTCGGGCGGGGGCGGCGCAACACGTCAAGCACCGATGGGGCATGGAGAAGCCATACCTATTGTTTGTGGGCGCGCTGGACGCCCGCAAGGACCCGGCGTCGTTGCTGCGCGCGTGGGCGGTGGCCCGGGAGAACCACCCCGAGCTGCAGCTGATGCTTGCGGGGGACCCGGGGCCCCAGGCGCCAAAGCGCATGCCGGGGGCGTACCTGTTGGGCAGGGTCGACGACGATGGGCTGGCCGAGCTCTACTCAGCCGCGGCGTGCCTGCCCTTCCCGAGCCGGTACGAGGGCTTCGGACTGCCGTGCCTGGAGGCCATGGCGTGCGGATGCCCGGTCGCCGCCTTCAGCAACTCGAGCCTGCCCGAGGTGGTGGACGATGCCGGGATGCTCGTGCCAGACGGCGACGCCGACGCCCTGGGCCGGGCCGCGGCCGAGATGATCCGGGCTCCGGAGCGCTGGCGGCAGGCAGGGCTGCGGCGGGCCAGGCAGTTCAGCTGGGCCAAAACAGCGCGCGAGGTCATCTCGGCTTACGAAGCCGTGTTGAGATAATCCCCGCGCTGTGAGCAAGGTCGCCGTGATCGGCGCGGGTTACGTGGGCCTGACCACCGCGGCCTGCCTGGCCGACCTGGGCAACGACGTTTCGGTGGTCGACATCGACCAGGCGAAGATCGCCCAGCTCAAGCGTCACCAGGTGCCCTTCTACGAGCCGGGGATGCAGGAGCTCGTGGAGCGGAACGCCCGCGCGGGGCGGCTTCGCTTTACGACCTCATACGTCGATGCTGTGCCCGGCGCGGAGTTCGCGATCATCGCCGTGAGCACGCCGGAGGGGGAGGGAGGGGAGGCCGACCTCTCCTATGTGGAGGCTGCGGCCAGCTCGATCGCCGACGCGATGGACGGACCGCTGATCGTCGTCAACAAGTCGACCGTGCCTCCGCTGACCGGCGACATGGTGTCGAAGGTGCTGAAGCACGGCCAGAGCGAGCATCCGGCCTGGGTGGTGTCCAACCCTGAGTTCCTGCGCGAGGGATCGGCGATCCAGGACTTCATGCATCCCGACCGGGTGGTAA
>VBGE01000295.1 GCA_005880345.1 Chloroflexota bacterium
CTCGAACCCGCGGCCGAGGTGGCGGAAGTTCGCCAGCGGCAGCCTCTCCTCTCCAGCACGCAGCCTGTCCAGCGCCGCGAGCATCCAGCCGAGGGCGGCCATCGCCCCGACGACCGGGATGAGAAGGATGAGTCCCATGACGAGGACCTTGGGGAGCCAATCGGGATCGCGAAACGGCCATGCGAAGGCGTCCGCGATCCGCTCCATAGTTAAGCCGGAGGCGAACCGAAGAAGCCGAGCAGCATCAGGACCAACCACGTGAGGGTTGTGATCGCCCCGAGCACGGTTGCTGCGATGGCGATGAGCCACGCGCTCCGTGCCGATGACCGGCCTCCGATCTTGCCGTCCGACTCGGCGATGCGCCGCGCCGACGACTTGCCGAGGAAGTAGGCGATCGGTCCCAGCACGAGCGCCGGCACGCCGAGCACGAATCCACTCAGCGCCGGATTGCCCAGCGCGAAGTTGCCGGCGAGGTCGCCACCGGCGCTGAGCAGGATGAGCACGCCCACCAGCACGCCGACGACGCCGAAAGCCACACCGCCGATGGCAGCGACGAGAGCCCACAGCGCTCCGGTCTCGGTCCGTGCGTACGGAGCAGCCGGCGGGCGAGGCGGAGGTGGCGGTGGCGGTGGCGCCGGTTGCGGGTAGCCGGGCGGCATCGCGCGCGGGGGCGCCGGAGGCGGTGGCGGCGGAGGAGGTGGTGGCGGCGGTGGTGGAGGCGGCGGTGGTGGTGGAGGCGGTGGTGGCGGTGGCGGAGGAGGAGGCGGTGGCGGTGGTGGCGGTGGCGCCGGCCTCTGAGGCTCGGACGCGCTCAACGAAGCAGGGCCCGGGCTATCACCACGCGCTGGATCTGGTTGGTGCCTTCATAGATCTGGGTGATCTTGGCGTCGCGCATCATCCGCTCGACAGGGTAGTCGCTGATGTAGCCGTACCCGCCGAGCAGCTGCACGCAGTCAGTGGTCACGCGCATCGCCATGTCGGAAGCAAACAGCTTCGCCATCGCTGCCACCTTGGTGAGGTCGGGTGCTTTGGCATCGACCTTCGTCGCGGCCCGGAAGACGAGGTGTCGCGCTGCTTCGATCTGCGTCGCGATGTCGGCAAGCATGAACTGGATCCCCTGGAAGCTCGCGATCGCCTGCCCAAACTGTTGACGTTCCTTGACGTAGTTCAGCGCATACGCAAAAGCGCCCTCGGCGATGCCGAGGGCCTGCGCGCCGATGCCGGGGCGCGAGCGATCCAGCACCGCGAGCGCGATCTTGAAACCCGCGCCCTCTTCGCCCAGACGATTCGCGGCCGGCACCTTGACGTCCTCGAAAACGATCTGCGCGGTGGGCGAGCCGCGGATGCCGAGCTTGTGCTCGAGCTTTTCGATCTTCCACGGGCTGGTCTCTCGCTCCAGCACAAATGCGGAGATGCCGCGGTGATCCGCCGCGGGATCCGTCTGCGCAAACACGACGAGGGTGCCGGCGACACTGCCATGCGTGATGAACTGCTTGGTGCCGTTGAGCACGTAATCGTTGCCGTGCTTGATGGCGCGAGTCCGCATCGCAGCCGCATCAGATCCGCTGCCCGATTCCGACAGCGCATAGGCCGCGACCCGTTCGCCCGAAGCGAGCGGCGGGCACAGTCGCTTCTTCTGCTCCTCGGATCCCGCCACGAGAATCGGATAGGAACCCAGTGCCTGCACGGCGAGGATCAGCGACGAGCTCGCGCACGCCTTTGCGATCTCCTCGATCCCCATGCAGATCGTCACGCTCGAGCCCGAGATCCCGCCGTACTCCTCGGGAAATGGAATCCCGAGGATGCCGTTGTCGGCGAAGAGCTTCTCGATGTCTTTCGGATATTCGCCGGTCTGGTCGATCTCCGCGGCGCGCGGCGCGACGCGGTCCTGCACGAGCTCGCGGATCGTGTCTCGAATGGCGATCTGCTCCGGGCTGAACTCGAAGTCCATTCGGTTGGTGATTATCCGACCTTGAGTAATTCGCGCGCGATAACGACGCGCTGCACCTGGTTCGATCCCTCGTAGATCTGCAGTGCTTTGGCGTCCCGCACATGCCGCTCGAAAGGGCTGCCCGACACGGTGCCAGAGTCGCCTGCAATCTGCAATGCGTCGAGCGCAACCTGCATCGCGGTGTCGGTGCTGTGGAGCTTGGCCATCGAGGCCTGGCGGGTGAAAGGCAAGCCGCGGCTGCACAACCACGCCGCCTGATACGCAAGCAGTCGAGCCGACTCCACGTGCGTTGCCATGTCGGCGAGCGCGAAGTCGTCGCCCTGTTCGTGTCCGCGGTCAAGCATCAGCTGTCGCGCCTCGTCGACCGCCGCCTGGGCGATGCCCAGGGCCTGGCCTGAGATGCCGATGCGGCCCGAGTCCAGCGCGCGCATCGCGATTCGAAAGCCGGCGCCCTCGGCGCCGAGCCGGTTGGCGGCAGGAACGACCACGTCTTCGAGCACCAGCTCGCCGGTCGGCGAGCCGTTCAAACCCATCTTGCTGAACACCTGGCCGACCCGGACTCCGGGCACGTCGCCCGGAACCAGGAACGCCGACACACCGGCGGCCTTCTCGTCTGGTCCGGTGCGGGCGAACACCACGTAGAGCCCGGCGCGGCCGATGTTCGTGATGAACACCTTGGTGCCATTCAGGACGTATCCCGCCCCGCTGCGGCGGGCGGTCGCCTGGAGCGAAGCCGCGTCCGAGCCGGACGCCGGCTCGGTCAGCGCGAAGGCACCCAGCAGCTCGCCGCTCGCGAGCCGGGGCAGCCAGTGCTTCTTCTGCGCCTCGTCGCCGAACAGCAGGATCGGCTCGGTGCCCACGCTGGTGTGGACGTCGACGATGACCGCGGTCGAGGCGCAGGCCTGGGCCAGCTCCTCGATGCAGATCGCGAAAGCCAGCGCGTCGAGGCCTGCGCCGCCGTACTCGCGGGGGATGAGCACGCCCATGAGCCCGGCCTCCTTGACAGCGTCAACCGATGCCTCGGGGAAGCGATGATCGCGATCCACCTCAGCCGCATGGGGCAGGACCGAACCCTGGGCGAGCTCACGTACGGCGGCGCGCAGGCTTGCGTGCTCAGGCGCCAGTTCGAGGTCCAACTCAGGCGTTACTTAGAATAGTGACCTCTCGCGCCAAGGCCGAGAAGATCCTGCCCGACACGATCACAGGGGCCACGGCTGCGCTTCTCGTGACCATCGCCGGCTATGGCGAACCGCTGTCCGAAGGCCAGTGGAGAGAGCTGGCCGGCGTCGTCGGGGGCATCATGCGTGACACCACGTATGCGGACCTGGCGCGCCTGCGCACCCTTATCACCCAGGAACAGTTCTTGAACGTGGCCCGAAACCAGGGCTATTCGCGTTTCATCAGGCGTCTCGATGACGGAAGATGGGTCTGCGAGCTGACGCCGAAACTTGAAGATCTTCCGGACGAGTAAAGCGCGCCTCGGGGCGCTGGCCGGTGCCATCCGCTCGAGCATGTTCCGCGTGCTCTTGGCGGCCGTGTTCGTCTTTGCCGTCGTGAGCCCGGCCGCCGTGGTGTTCGCGGTCGTGTGGACCGCGCCGCCGATCAACGCCGGCGCGACGGGCCCTGTGGACAACCTGCCGGCGCGGCTCCTGCCGCCCCCGGACGTACAGCCGACGACGCTGCCCGAGCCGGCGTTCAACGTGTACGCCAACACCCTGTCCGGAGTCGTCCCCTGCCCGTTATGCGAGCTCCCGCCGCGCGTCTACGTCCCGAACAGCATGGCCGGCACGGTCGACGTCATCGACCCGCGCACGTTCACGGTGATCGACCACTATCGCGTCGGCGTCATCCCACACCACATCGCGCCCGCGTGGGACATGAGCGAGCTGTACGTGGACAACGAGGGTTCCAGCAGCCTGACCGTGCTCGACATCAAGACGGGCAGGCCGAAGGGCACGATCTCGATCCCGTTCCCGTACAACCTCTACTTCACCCCCGACGGCACCAAAGCCATAGACGTCGTCGAGCGCCTGAATCGCATCGAGTTCCGCGACTGGCGCCACGGCTGGGCGCTGCTTGGGGCGGTCGGCATCCCGTGGCCTGGCGCGGACCACATGGACTTCAGCGCCGATGGCAGCTACTTCATGATCTCGACCGAGTACTCCGGCATCCTCGCCAAGGTCGATGTGCTCAACATGCGCCTCGCCGGCTATGTGAAGGTGGGCGGCCTGCCGATCGACGTGAAGGTATCGCCTGACGGCAGCGTGTTCTACGTCACAAACCAGGG
>VBGE01000296.1 GCA_005880345.1 Chloroflexota bacterium
GCCGTAGATCAAGGCCAAGATGATCACGGCAGCCAGGACAAGCAGGCCGGCCGCGATCAGCCGTAGCGCGCGGCCACTCCGAAACGAGTTCAGAAGTCTCCTGCGCACTGGTGAGGGCACGTCAGCGCTGCTCATGAGGAACCGCCCACTGTACAGAAACGAATTGTGACTACCGGGTGGTCGGATCGACTACGGTCTTGGCCTCCATCAGGGTCGCAGTCGCGTCCGCGATGCGAGAGTGATCGGCGGCTCCCTCGACGAAGGCAGTCGCGTAAACCAGAGTTCGCCGCACGTTCTCGACCCGGCCCACTATCCGCACCGTCTCGCCCAGCTTGAGCGGCCGCCGGTAGCTGACCTGCAGGCGCCCCGTCACCCCCGGATGGCCGGCGTGCCAGGCGGCCCAACCGACCGCCTCGTCCAGCATCAGCCCCACCACTCCCCCATGCGCCATCCCGGCCCAGCTCTGGAACCGCTCCGGAACCGTGTACATGGCGACCGACCCGTCGGGCCCCGGCTCGAACTTCAGCTGCAGGCCGTCGGGATTGAGCGGCCCACACCCAAAGCAATGGCCGTCGAAATGGACTTCCATTTAGCGGCTCAGCCGCGGCAGTTCCACTGGCCCGTGAGGTGCTCGGCGCTGTGCGCGCCAGACGCGGCGTTGGTGAGAAACGCGTCGATCGTGCCCGTCTGCTGGGTGCGGTCGATCGTGAAGGTCACCTTGTCTGCGGCCGCCTGCGTGACGGGATCTGCGTCCTGGTTGAGCCACGCCTTCTGGTTGTCGGCCGATTGCAGCGAGATCTTCACGTCCTTCGCCGTGTACGTCCCCGGGCCGCGAAAGTTCTCGATGATGATGTTGAGCTGCCACTCGTTGCCGCTCGTGTCGACGTTGGCATAGAAACTGTCCGACCACGTGTCGCCGTTGCGCGCCTTCGCGCCGGAGCAGAACGTCTGCTGCGTGCCCTGGTCCGGCACGATGCTCGTGATCTTGCCCGGCAGGTCACCGGTCAGGACGAGGTTTTGCGTCCACGAACCCTGCGCGAGGACAGGCGACGGCGATGCACCCACCTTGACGCTTGACTGGCCGCAGGCTGCTAGGACGAAAAGGGCGACGATGCCCACAACCCGGAGCATGTGGTCGAATGTTAGCCGTGGCGGCCGGCTCAGAGCACCTCATGCGGGGCATGCGATCTCTCGAGGCGCTGTTTTTGATCGGCGTCGAAGGCGTGACCGAGATATGGCTCGTGCGGCACGCCGATTGCTATCGGGACATGACCGAGGTTGATGATCCACCGCTGAGCGCACT
>VBGE01000297.1 GCA_005880345.1 Chloroflexota bacterium
TTCGCGATAGCGCACCAGGTTGGTGACGTCGACTTCCTGCAGCGTCCACGCGTGCGGCGACGTGGCGAGGCTGCGGACCATGTGCTCCGCGATGGATTTGCGCATCACGCTGAGCTTCACGAGCTCTTCGCGCTTGCCATCGGCTCGGGCGGGAGCGGGCACGGGCGCTGCCGGTTTCGCGGGTGCGGTAGGCGCCTGCGCCGCGGCAACGGGCTGACCGCCTCCGACCGCTGCGAGCACGTCATCGCGGGTGACGCGACCGCCCATCCCCGACCCGCGGATCGATGTCGCGTCGATCCCGTGCTCGGCCGCCAGCTTGCGCACAGCAGGCGAGAGCCGGGCGTGCTCGGCGCCGTCCGCCGGCTGTGCGACCGGGGCGGGCGCCTGGCCTCCACCAGGCTCCGGCGGCACCTCGCTGTGGGCCGTGCCGGTCTCCTTGGCCTTGGCAGGGGCAGCCGCAGGGGCAGCTCCTGCCGCCGCCGCCGTCTCGATCTGCGCGATGACGGCGCCGACGCGCACCGTCTCGCCCTCGCTGACCGCGATCTTGACCAGCTTGCCTTCGAATGGCGAGGGGATCTCGGCGTTGACCTTGTCGGTCACGACCTCGACGAGCGGCTCGTCACGCTTGACGAAGTCGCCCTCGTGCTTGAGCCACTTGTCGACGGTGCCTTCGGTTACAGACTCGCCGAGCTGCGGCATCTTGATCTGCGAGACGGCCATGCACTCTCCTCGCTAAAGCGGCGGTTGAGTTCGAGTGTAGCTAAGGTGCAGGTCGCTCGCGGGCCGCTGGGAGACAGTTCGACCACGACCCGATGATCGAGGACAGGCTGGAGGCGACGCCCAGAATCGAACTGGGGATGGAGGTTTTGCAGACCTCTGCCTTGCCACTTGGCTACGTCGCCGCCTGAGTCTCGGAATCCGATTTTACCCTCGCCATCTCGCGGGCCAGCCTGGCGCTAGGCTGTTCCCGGCACGTGTCGAACCAGCAGTTCCGCGATGCGATGGCACACCTGCCGGCCGGTGTGGCGGTGATCAGTGCCCGTCTCGGTGACGACTATCGCGGCCTGACGGCCAGCAGCCTCGTCTCCATCTCGCTCGACCCGCCCATGGTGCTGGCTGGGCTCGAGCGTGATTCGGCCACCAGGGCCGCCGTGGTGGAAACAAGGGCTTTCAACGTCAGCGTGCTCACCCGCACCCAGGAGTTCATCGCCGATCGCTTCGCCGGTCGGGCGCCGTCCTTCGATCCCCTCTGGCGCACCCTGCCGCACCGCCTCGGCGCCAACGGCATTCCGCTGCTCGAGGATTGCGCCGCCTGGCTCGAATGCCGGCTCGTCCAGGTCCACGAGGCCGGCGACCACGACATCTGCGTGGGCGAGGTGACCGCCGCTGCGGTGGGGAGCGGGGACCCGCTCATCCTGTGGGACCGCACGTTCTGGACCCTCCACTAATAAGGACGAGGTGCGGCTGCAGGCCGGATTTATTCCGGCCGTCACCAGGTGTGACACGCCGTTCGCCTACGGACGTTGCCGGGTGGGAGGAGGGGGTCGTGGGGGAGGACAGCCGTCCTCCCCCGCGAATCAATAAGGAAGGTCCTCCTCTTCCATCCCGAAGTGGTGGCCGACCTCGTGCAGGATCGTCCGGCGCACCTCCTCGACCAGCTCACCCATCGTCCGGCACGCCTGTTCGTGCGACTCCTTGTACAGGGTGATCCGCTCCGGCAGGCCTTCGCCGGCGGCGAGCGCCCCCGCCCCTTCGTACAGCCCCATCAGCCCGTCCGCCGAGCGCTCCTCGATGAGGAAGACAGTGTTCTCGAGGTAAGGCTCGAACTGCTCGGGGATCGACGCGATGGCGGCCTGCGCCGCCTCTTCGAATTGCTTCATGCTCACCCGCATGCATGAATTGAAGCGCGTGGTTGTCGTCGGCGCGGGCACGATGGGCTCCCAGATCGCGCTGCAGACCGCGCTTGGCGGACGGCACGACGTCACGCTCGTCGACACCGTCCCGGGCCAGCTCGAGCGAGCTCGCGCCCAGAATCGAAAGCTGGTCGATCGCTCGGTGGAGAAGGGCCGCATGACCAGAGAGCAGGCCGACGCGGCCCTGGACCGCATCCAGCAGTCGAACGACATCGAGAGCGCCGCGGACGCGGACCTGGTCATCGAGGCCGTGATCGAAGACTTCGACGTCAAGCGTGGAGTGTTCGAGGCGCTGGGCCGGCACGCGAGGCCCGACGCGATCCTCGCCAGCAACTCCAGCACCATCGCCATCAGCCGCCTGGCCGAGGTCACCGGCCGCCCGGACAGGTGCTGCAACATGCACTTCTTCCACCCGGTCACGGTCATGCAGCTCTGCGAAGTCGTCCGCGCGCCGCAGACGTCCGACGGGACGGTCGAGGCGGCGATGGATTTCGTGCGCAGCATCGACCGGACCCCGGTTCTGCTCCAGAAGGAGATCTGGGGCTTCATCGTCAACCGCATCCTTTTCGCCGCGTCGGAAGAGGCGATGCGCCTCCTGGAGGGCGGCTACGCCAGCGCCGAGGACATCGACACCGACGGGCCTGAGGCGCCGGAGGTTTTGCGCAAGCTCGTCGAACAGGGCCACCTTGGACGGAAGACCGGGAAGGGCTTCTTCGACTATGGCTAGAGGGATCGTTGCCCCGGCGGTGCTTCGCACCACCTCCCATGAATGGGGAGGATGAAGGGCAAAATTGGTGTTGCCCCCGTAGCCCAATGGCAGAGGCAGCCGGCTTAAACCCGGTCCAGTGCGGGTCCGACTCCCGCCGGGGGTATTTCGGTCGGGGGAGCCTACAATCTGACGACAATGGACCTTCGATTCGAAGAGGAGCCTGACGAGGATCCTGACGAGCCGGAGCGCCCGTCCCAGCCGGACGGCGCACGTGGCACCGCTACGGGCCTCGTACCGACCGTGGGCTTGCCCGGACGCGAATGGGAGTACTCGACGAAGGTCTTGACCGTGGCCCAGGTTGCCGACGGGGTGACGGTGGTCAAGGTCCTGCACGAGGCCGGGGCCGATGGCTGGGAGCTGGCCAGCGTGATCGACGGGGGGGAGAAACGCGTGATCCTGATGCGCCGACCAAAGCGCTCAGCCCGTGAATCGCGACGGGTGGGTTTCGCGCCTCCAAAGCCCAACTGACGAGCCCGCCGCGGCGTCGACGCCGCATTTTGGTGGTGGAGGACGACGTGCCGGTCCGCATGCTCGTCGCCGAGGTCTGCCGCCTGCAGGGACACGACGTGATCGAGGCAGGGACCGGCGCCCAGGCGATCGAGCTCGGTCGCAGCGCCCAGCCAGACCTGGTGCTCGTGGACTGGGTGCTGCCCGACATCAGCGGCACCGAGGTCATCCGCGAGCTGCGGCGCCAGGGCGTCGCCAGCCCGATGGTCATGCTGACCGGGCGCTCCACCAAGATGGACGAGGTGGTCGGGCTCGAGGTCGGCGCCGACGACTACATCACCAAGCCCTTCGACTCGCGCATCCTGGCCGCGCGCATCAACGCGCACCTGAGGCGCTCGACGCTGGCCGAGAGCGGAGGCGGTCGCGAAGGGGTGCTCAGCATCGGTGCTCTGCAAATCGACAACGCGGCACGTCGCGTCAAGATCGGCGAAGAGGAGATCACTCTCACGATGACCGAGTTCAACCTCCTCGCGGTCCTGGCCGCGAACCCGGAACGCGTGCTGACACGCGCGCAGCTCCGTGACAAGGTGTGGGGGTATCCGCATGACCTCGACGACCACTCCGTGGATCCACACGTGCAGCGCCTGAGGCGCAAGCTCTCCGAACAGGCGAACACTGGCGTGAGCCTGGAGGCGGTGCCGGGACTCGGCTATCGCCTCTCGGTCAGGTCGGCTTGACGGAGAAAACGGCACAGCTCTTCGGGCCAGTGACAGGCGACCTCGCGAGGGTCGAATCGGAGCTCCGCAAAGAGATCGAGGGCGATCCATCCGAGGTTTCGGGTCCGATGCTCGACCTGTTCGAAGCCGGGGGCAAACGGATCCGTCCCGCCTTGCTGCTCCTGTCCGCGCGGTGCGGCATCTATGCGGTGTCCCGCCTGCTGCCCGCCGCCATGGCGGTCGAGGTCACGCATGCCGCGACCCTGGTCCACGATGACGTCATCGACCGCGCCACCGTGCGCCGGGGTCGGCCGACGATGGCCGCGAAGCTCGGCGACGAGCCCGCAATCGTGATCGGCGACTACTACTTCGCCAAGTCATACGAGCTGGCGGCGCGAACCGAGTCGACCGAGGTGGTCGCCATCCTCGCGCGGGTCGTCATGAGCATCTGCGAGGGGGAGCTGCGCCAGCAATCGATTCGTTACCGCTACAGCACCGACGTCAGCGAGTACATGCGGCGCATCGAAGCCAAGACCGCGACGCTGCTCGC
>VBGE01000298.1 GCA_005880345.1 Chloroflexota bacterium
GGTGAGCTTGTCGACGCGATCAACTCGCTGGGCCACATCTCCGTCTTCACTTTGATGGACGGCCAGGCCGTCGCCGAGGGTGAAGAGGTCGCCGGTTGCAAGGTCACCCCGGTCGCCGTGCCGGGCCGCCTGATCGAGGAAGCCGAGAGGCTGTGCCGCGAGCAAGGCCCCGTCCTCGAGCTGCTGCCGTTCCGGCCGCTGAAGACGTTCGTCGTCGCGACCGAGCGCTTGAAACCGAAAGCGCGCGAGCTGTTTCGCGGCGCGGTGACCGCCAAGCTCGGTTGGTACGGAGCCGAGGTCATGGCCGTACGTGAGGTCGCGCGCACCTCTGCGGCAGTGGCTGAGGCGTACGGCGAAGCGTTGGCGAGAGGAGCCGAGCTGGTGGTCTTCGCAGGGGCATCCGCGATCGATCCGCTCGACCCGGCTTACGCCGAGCTTAGCCACGCCGGCGGCGAGCTGCTGCAGCTCGGCGCCCCCATGCATCCGGGCAGCATGCTGTGGCTTGGCCGCCTCGACCACGCAGCTGTGGTCGGGGTCGCCTCATGCGCCGGTTTCGGTCGCAACAGCTCGCTAGACCTTCTTCTGCCTTTCGTGTTCGCCTACGGGCGCGCCGATGCCGGCGACCTGCTGCGGCTGGGCCATGGCGGCCTTATCGAGACCGGCGCGGGAAGGCGCTTTCCGCCTTACTCCTGACCGATTTTCGGCATCACCAGGTCGGGCCAGCCTGGCCCGTCCATGGCCGCGAGGAAACCATCCACCGCAACAACGAGCGCGGCCAAGCGCACGCCGTTGTGCGCGGGTAGGTACGGACGTAGGTAGTTCGCGCCGCTCCGCCACTTGTTGACGGCGCCGCGGCGGTTGTGCCGCGTGTAGTGCAGGCAGCCGGCGGCGACCTGGATCAACCCTTTGTAGAAGCCTGAGTCCGGACCTTTGCGATCCGGCGTCCATTCGCGCTCCCACACCTCGTGCGAGTGCCAGTACTCACCGCTGTTGAACAGCTCGACGCCCTCCGCGAGCAAGCGGGTCATGCCTATAGTCCGCTCATGGACGACGCGCTCGGCGAATATTCGCGGGTCAACCTGTCCTCAGATCCCATCTACCGATACCTTCGCATCACAAAGGGCGGGCCCGACGGCGTGCGTGGCGAGGCGGCCGAGCAAGACCTGGTCGACGCCGCGTGGCTCCAGCGCCTGCGCCGCATCCACCAATTGCAGAGCGCGTGGTGGGTCTTCGCCACGGCGGAGCATTCGCGTTTCCAACATGCCCTGGGCGCCATGCACCTCGCCGGCGAATGGACGCGCCACCTGTATCCGTCGTTGAAGGCGGCGTGTCCGAACGTGCCCTCACCTCAGCTGGTGGAAGAGACGATGCGCATGGCCGGCCTGCTGCATGACATCGGCCATGGACCGTTCGGCCACTTCTTCGACGAGAACTACCTCGACACGTGGGGGATCGACCATGAGGTCATCGGCCGCGAGCTGATCACTGGCGCACTGGCCGATGTGCTCGGCGAGCTGGGCGCCTCACCCACGGCCGACTTCGAGCCGGGCGAGCGCATCGACCCGCGGTGGGTCGCCTACCTCATCTCCTCTCACGAGATGCCGAGCTTTGAGCCGCCGGCCTGGGTGCCTATCCTTCGCCCTGCCCTGATCGGCGCGTTCTCGGCCGACAACATGGACTACGTCCCTCGCGACTCTTATATATGTGGCGTGTCGGCCGGGCCGGTCGACGTCCAGCGGATCATCCATTACTCGTTCATCTCAGAGCGCGGCCTCACGCTGCATGCGCATGCGGCCGAGGCGCTGTACATGTTCCTCAACTCGCGCCTGTACCTGTATCACCAGGTCTACTTCCACCGCACCGTGCGGCGGATCGACCTTCAGCTGCGCGAGGTGTTCCGGCCTACCGTCGACCTTCTTCTGGGGGGCAACCCCCTGGAGCGCCTGGACCGATACCTCTCGCTCACCGAGTGGTCGCTGCTTTCTGACGTCGATCGTTGGTCGCGTGGGGACGGCGACGGGCAGCGTCGCGAGCTGGGGCAGGCCTGGGCTGACGTGGTGGCGCGCAAGCTCAAGTGGAAGCTGATCTACCAGGGACTGACCGATGCACGGGACGTCCCGAGCGCAGCGATGTCTGTCACGCGGGAACAGTTTGCGAGCCAGATCCGCGAGCACCTGCCCGCGGGCCTGCGGGGCATCGTCTTCGAGGTCGACGTCGCGGCGCAGGAATCGCGCGCGTTCAACCCGATGCAGGAAACCGCCGACATCCTGTTCTACGAACCGCTCGAGGATCGCTACCGGCAGAGCCGCGTCCTCGACCTGTTCCGCCGCCTGCCTGTGCGCATGGCGCTGTTCCGGATCTTCGCCCACGACGAAACGCACCGGCGCGAGCTGATCCAGGCGGCCAACGA
>VBGE01000361.1 GCA_005880345.1 Chloroflexota bacterium
CAAGGAGCTGCAGAGGGAGCGCGAGAAGCTGCGAGAGCAGGTGCGCGTCGCTCGCGTGCAGGGCGGAGACGGGATGGCGGTTCAGCACGGCAAGGTCGACTACATCACCGAGATGGTGGAAGCCTCGAACGTGGACGAGCTGAAGGCGTACGCCGACCGTTACCTGGAGAAGATCAAATCCGGCGTCGTAACCCTTGTCGCCGGAGACAAGTTTGTCATCAAGGTGTCCAAGGACCTGACCAACCAGTACGATGCCAACCGCCTGAAGGCCCATTTCGGAGGCAAAGGCGGCGGCCCGGCCCACCTGGTGACCGGCACGCTGAGCGGAGTTTCGGCCGACGAAGCATTCCAACGTCTTGCAGACGCCCTGAAATAGATGACGAAGTTCAAATTCCTCCGCAAGCGAAGCGATTACTACCGGCATTTCACCGTGCTGGACATCGGGACAGACCTGATCAAGGTCCTGGTCGTACGCCGCGAGGGGCCGGACGGCGAGGTGCTGGGCGTGGGCCGCGAGCCACAGGCTCCGGCGGCGATGTCGGGCGGAGCGATCGCCGACCTCGAGTCCGTCATCCAGTCCTGCAACCGCGCGCTCGAAGCTGCCGAGGACATGGCCCGAACCGTTCCCGGCCAGGTCGTGGTGGGCATCGCCGGCGAGCTCATCAAGGGCTTCTCCTCGACCATTGCGTATCCGCGCGAGAACTCGAAATCGCGCGTGCGGTCGGGCGAGATGTCGACGATGCTGCAGATGGTCCAGCGCCGCGCCCTGCGCGAGGCGCAGCACCTGCTCGAGATGGAGCGCAGCTACGGCCAGCTCGAGGCCCGGCTCGTCCACTCGGCCATCACCAACGTGCGCGTCGATGGGTATCCCGTGACCAACCCGGTCGGATTCACGGGCAAGAATCTCGAGGTCACGGTCTTCAACACGTTCGCGCCGATGACCCACATCGACGCGATCGAGGCAGTGGTCCGTGAGCTCGACCTCGAGCTGGCCGCGGCAGTCGCGCAACCCTACGCGCTGGCACGGGCCTGCGCCAACGAGGAGATCTGGGCCGAGGGCGGCATCTTCGTCGACGTCGGCGGCGGCACCACGGACGTGGCGCTCATCCGCGACGGTGGCGTGGAAGGCACCCGGATGTTCAACCTGGGCGGCCGCGCTTTCACCCGGCGGCTCGCGCTGGCGTTCGGCCTGAGCTACGAAGAAGCCGAAGCGCGCAAGCTCAGACACTCCGAAGGCCTGCTCTCCTCGGAACAGCATCGCCAGGTCTCGGAGCTTCTCAGCGCCGACGCCGAGGTGTTGCTGCAGGGCCTTGCCCTGAGCATCAAGGAACTGTCGCGCGGCGAGCGTCTGCCCGCCAGCATCTACCTGTGCGGGGGCGGCAGCCTGCTGCCAGAGCTCACGCTCGAGATGGTCAAGAACCAGTGGACCGCCGGCCTGCCGTTCCCGCGCGAGCCGCGGGTCAGGCACCTGGTACCGTCGGACGTCCGCAACCTGACCGACTCGACGGGCCAGCTCTCGAGTCCCCAGGACATCGCCCCGATGGGCCTCGCCAACCACGCCTTGCGCACCGAAGCCGAGGAGCGCGACACGGTGAACACCGTCATGCGACGGGTCCTAAGCGCTATAAAAGTCTGACGAGAGAGGCAGGAGACCTATAGACGACATGGCAACAAACCCGATTTACGTCGAAACGGAAGAAGAGATACCCGAGCTCGTAGAGCGCCTGCGCCGCTACCACGGCGAAGACACGATGCTCGTCCTACCCATGCGCTCGCGCATCGGACAGAGCCGCTTCAACTTCCAGCTGCTGCGCAACTACTCCGCGCGGCTGGGGAAGCGCGTGACGGTCGTCTGCGACGACCCGGCGGTCCAGAAGATGGCTTCGGAGAGCGGCTTTCCCGTGTTCGGTGCGGTCAGCCCGGAAGGCGAAGGCATTCCATCCGAGACCCAAGCACCGCCCACGATCCGCAGGTGGTGGCAGCGCAAAGCGGCCGCGGCGACGACCCACATCGGGGTGGCGGCGCCGAAGCGGCTGCTGACCAAGAGCGCGACCGAGCTGAAGCCTGGACGCTTCCTCCTTTACGTGACCGCGATTGCGCTCGTCCTCGTCGGCCTTTTCGCCGCGGCGGTGTTCGTGCCGTCCGCGTCCGTCACGCTCGTCGCGCAGGCGGCGCCGTTCTCGGAGAAGGATGTCGAGATCACAGCGCACCCAGGCAAGCCGCCCATCAAGGTGCGGCCGGTGACCATCGCCAAGTCGAACTCGCAGGGCTTCAAGGTCACGGGGTCCATCGACGTCCCGCTCGCCCCCGCGACCGGCCAGGTCGTGTACACGAACGACTTGCAGGATCCTTCCGGCCGTTCTGGTTCCCCGGGCTTGCTGTTCAGGTACGGCCAGCGGCTGATGAACTCCAACGGTATCGAGTTTGCCCAATCCTCCCCCAATACGGTGGTGCCCTGGAACCACGGCCAGAAGACGGTCAGCGTCGTTGCGGTCAAGCCGGGGTCGGCCGGCAATGTCGGACACGACACGATCAACCAGATCGAAAACTGCTGCGATCCTTTCAACGGGTCTCAGATCCACGTGACCAACCCGCAAGCAACCGGAAACGGCACCGACCCTTCATCCACCCCGCAGATGACCGAGGCCGACTTCGATGCAGCGCGCGCCCAGCTCGAGCAGGAGATCCACCAGAGCATCGCCCAGGAGCTCGCTGCGGGCGGGCAGCCGGGTGAGAAGCTCAGCGAGACGCTCATCTTCGGCCCGCCGCAGTTCACGACCGACCATCAACCCAACGACAAGGTGCCGAGCTTCACGGGCACCATGACGGTCAGCGGCGAGGGCGACTTCTACAACGACGCGGACGTGATCCAGGCTTACAAGACCCATCTCACCCAGCTCGTGCCGAACGATCAGCAGCTGCTGACCGAGAGCCCGATCCAGGTCACCTACCGGCTGCTCAGCTCGCAGAGCGGAGGCGTGCTGGTCTTCGTCGGCACAGCGTCGGCCTATGTCGCGCCCAGGCTGGACGAGGAGAAGATCCGCGCCCAGATCGTCGGCCGGCCCGTGGCGCAGGCCCGCTTCTACCTGTCGAAGCTGCCCATCCGCTCGGTCTCCATCAAAGAAGACCCTGTGGCGCTACCGCTGCTGCCGCTGCTCGATCGCCGGATCACGCTGCACTACGTCGTGGAAGCGAACGCGCCATCCGCGGCGTCTGCCGCGCAAGCATCGCCATCCCCATCGCCCAAACCCAGCCCCTAGTGGCCAGGGTCCTGGCGGTCGACCCCGGGTCGAAGCGGGTCGGCGTCGCCGTCAGCGACCCGAGCGGGACCATCG
>VBGE01000362.1 GCA_005880345.1 Chloroflexota bacterium
GTCGGATGCGGTGCGCATGTACCCGCTCGGTCCGCTGCTGTTCACGGGAACGTTGCTCGGCACCGGCGGGCTGCTGGGCGGAGCGCTCTCCGGGCGAACGTGGGTGCCGCGACTGAGCCCGCGGCAGTGGTGGCTGTTGGGCATCGGCGCGACCAGCGCGCTGCTGATGAGCTGGGCGCTCAAGGTGTTCGTCCTCGGCAACTAGCGTTCGCAAGCTCGATGCCGAGGACTGGCAGCTCTACCGGCGGGTGCGACTGGCGGCATTGCAGGAAGCGCCGTACGCATTCGGCTCGGTATATGAGCGCGAAGTCGATGCGCCCGAGGAACGCTGGCGGAAAGCCCTGCGCGACCGAACGCGCTTCATCGCCGAGATCGACGGGGTGGTCGCCGGCACGGTGAGCGGCGGCGAGGGTGACAGTGAAGGCGTCGCGGCGATGACAGCGATGTGGGTCGATCCGCGCTATCGCCGGCAGAGTGTGGGCGACCTTCTGGTGAAGACCGTGGTCGAATGGGCGCGCGCGGCGGGCTACGCGGACATGCTCCTGTGGGTCGCGGACGGCAACGTCAACGCTGAGCGCCTGTACGTGCGCAACGGTTTCGCTCGCACCGGCGCGGACCAGGAGATGCGGCCCGGGCAGCTCGAATACGAGATGTCGCGGAGGCTCTAGCTCGCGGCGCCCTCGATGAGCCGCGTGATGATCGGATAAACGAGCGCGGTGTTCTGCGCTCCGCTGCCGGGGTCGATGAGGTCGTGCGGCAGATGCTGCGTCTGGGGGAACTCATAGGTCTCGACCCCGGCGCCGTGCGCTCTCCAGGACTTGATGAGACGGTAGGTGAATCGGTTGTCGAGGCGCGGTTCGGCCGCGTTGGTGACGACCGCGATCGATCGTGCCCTGGGCGCGCCCTTTTGTGCTGCTCTGACGAGCCGGGCCCCGCTCTGGAACAGCGCCGCGTAGGCGTGCGTGGCAAACCGCGGATACCCGTACGGAGGGCCGATGTTGTCCTTCTCTTTGCGGTTCCACCACATGTAGAAATTGGGTAGGCGGGGGACGAGACGGCTCAGCGCGTTCATGACGGGACCGGGGATTGGCTTGAGGCCCAGCATCGGCGCGATGAGGACGGCGCGCTCGATGCCGTCCCGTTCCTGGGCGACCAGGCCGGTGAGGATCGCGCCGAGCGACAGGCCGGCCACGGTCAGGCGCTCGCCCAGTCCCGCGCCGGCCTCGGCGCCGCGATTGGCCAGCGCCGCGAGGTGGTCGGCCCGCAGCTCGGCGATCGAGGTGTTCAGGCGGTCGCTGTAGCCGTGCCGTGGGTAGCGGGGGATGAGGACGTTCCACCCGCGCTCGAAGAACCGGCGGCCGACCGCGTCGAACTGCTGCGGGCAGTTGGTGAATCCGTGCAGCAGGACCAGCGCTCGCTCGGTGCGGCGGCCGTGCGTGTAGAGCCTGGTGTGGCAGAGCGGGTTGACGTTCGGGCCGTCGAGGTCCTTCAGCGTGCCGGCGATCCGGACGCCTTCCGCGTAGTGGTCGCCGGTCATCGTCTGCAACGATTGTCCTGATGGATTTTGCACTGAGTCAGGAGCAGCAGGCGATTCGCGACACGTGCCGCGACTTCGCGCGCGAGGTGGTCGCCCCGGCGGCGGAGAAGCTCGACCGCAATCACGAGTTCGGCTACGACATCGTGCGGCAGATGGGCGAGCTCGGCCTGTTCGGCCTCCCGTTCAGCGAGGAGGTGGGCGGCGCCGGAGGCGACTTCCTTTCGCTGTGCATCGCGATCGAGGAGATCTCGCGCGCAGATGCGGGCGTGGGCATCACGCTCGAGGCGGCCGTGTGCCTCGGCTCGTCGCCGATCTATTCGTTCGGCACCCAGGACCAGAAGTCGAAGTGGCTGCCGGACCTGGTCGCGGGCCGCAAGCTGTGGGCGTTCGGCCTGACCGAGCCGGAGGCGGGGTCCGACGCCGGGGCGACGAAGACACGAGCCGATTCCCGCAACGGGACCTGGGTGATCAACGGCGCCAAACAGTTCATCACCAACTCGGGCACCGAGATTTCCGCGGGCGTGACGATCACGGCGGTGACGGGACGCACGGGTGATGAGCCGGAGCTGTCGGCCATCATGGTGCCGACCGGGACTCCGGGCTATCACGTCCTGGAGTCGTATCGCAAGCTCGGGTGGCACTCGTCCGACACGCATCCGCTGAGCTTCGAGAGCTGCGAGGTGCCGGTCGAAAACCTGCTGGGCAAGCGGGGTGGCGGCTACCGGCAATTCCTCCATACGTTGACCGGCGGCCGCATCGCCATCGCAGCGCTGTCGGTCGGCGTCGCGCAGGCATGCCTCGACGCATCACTCGCCTACGCGAAAGAGCGGCATGCGTTTGGCGCGCCGATCTCTCGGCACCAGGCGATCCAGTTCAAGCTGGCTGACATGGCGATGGAGACGGAGGTCGCCCGGACGATGG
>VBGE01000363.1 GCA_005880345.1 Chloroflexota bacterium
CCTGGCTGGTCAGGTTGCTCGCCATCAAGTTCACGTTGTCGGTCAGGTCTTTCCAGATGCCGCCGACGCCGCGCACGTGGGCCTGGCCGCCGAGTTTGCCCTCGGTGCCGACCTCGCCTGCCACACGGGTCACTTCTCCTGCGAAGGCGTTCAGCTGGCCGACCATCGTGTTGACCGTCTTGGCGGTGGTGAGGAATTGACCCTGCAGCGGCCGGCCGTCGATTTCCAGCGCCAGCGTCTGCGATAGGTCGCCATTGGCGACCGCGCTGATGACCCGCGCGATCTCGGTGTTGGGGCGCGCCAGGTCTTCGACGAGGTCGTTCACCGCGTCGAGCGTGGATCCCCAGGCCCCGCCTGTCTGGGCTACCGTGGCGCGCTTGACCTGACCGTCCTTGCCGACGTGATGGCTGATGCGGCGGATCTCTCGCTCGAGCCGCTGGTTCGACTCGATCAGATCGTTGAGCGCCGCGGCAAGCTTGCCGGCGTCGCCCGCCGCGCCGCCCGGCATACGCACAGAGAAGTCGCCGCGATGCACCGCAGCGAGTACGCGAAGCATCGCCTTTGTGTCGAGCTCGTCGGCGCCGTTGCCATGACCAACGCCTGGTTTGACTCTTGCTTTGACTGTTGTCCTGGTCGCCAATTTTCCTTCCTTCCTTCCTTCCGTGGTGGTACCTCTGTCGCTTTACAAGCTGAGTGGAATCCAGAATTCGACCTTGGTCCCGGTGCCCGGCTCGCTCTCCACGTGGCACCAGCCGCCGGCCAGCTGAGCGCGCTCGCGCATCGCGACCAGGCCGATGTGTCCGGGGATGCGCGCCGATTCCGCGACCACGAAACCCGTGCCGTTGTCGGAGACTACGACCCGAACGCCGCCATCGACGATCTCAGCGCCGACGGTGACGCTGGTCGCCCGTGCGTGCTTTTCCACATTGGTGAGCGCTTCGGCGATGTTTTTCATGACGATCGCCTGGATCGCCGGAGGCATGTCGCTCGGCACGCGGCAGTCGATGTTGGTCTCGATGCCGGCGCGGAGGCGCATCGATTCGAGGCGTTCGCTGATCCCTTCTTGCAGGTCAGTCGGTAGCTGCAGGGGCTCGGGGCTGACGTCGATCAGCAGCCGTCGCAGGGAGTCTTCGACCTTGCGGAGGGTGGTTTCGAGCTGGTCCAGCTGAGCTGAGTCCGCGTGGCCATTGCTGTCGAGGCGCAGCCGTTCGAGCTGCAGCTCGGCACCCGTCAGCAATTGCAGTGAGTCGTCGTGCAGTGCGCTTGCGAACCGGCGCCGCGCCTCATCCCCACCCGCCGCGATGTTGTTGAGCAGCTGGCGCCGCGCCGCCATCGCCTGCTCCAGGCGGACCGCTGTGCGTCCCAGGTCGTCTTCCGATTCCCGGTATTGCCAGAGCAAGCCCGCCGCCATGCCGACGATGCGCAGCAGCCACAGGTCGTTGGCGGTGAATCCGTTCGGTGCGTCGTATACGGCGACGGCGCCGATCCTGCGTTCGCCCGCGCGCCACGCGGCTGCGATCGAGCTCGTCACCTCGCCGAGGCCCGCGTCGCGCCATACGAGATCGAGGCCTGGCGACGTGCCCTTGACAAGCTCAGTCTCGCCGGCGAAGACGATCCGCTCGATCACGCCCTCGCCTTTGGCGCCGAGCTGCAAGCGAACGCGATAGACGTTCGAGTCGTCGGCGAAGCCCGATGGCGCAGGCTGCAGTCCGAGCGTGCCCCGTGCACCGAGGCGCCAGAAAGCCGCACGCCGCGCCCCGGTCAGCTCGGCGACGGTGGCGTTGAGCCGCTCAAAGAAGACAGGCAGGTCGTCGTCAGAGTCGAGGTAGGACGCGATCGCCGCCAGCGCCGCGAGGGCCGATTCTTGCGACCGCTCCAGCAGGTGCATCGACCGTCGGGGCCTCGTCGCGGCGCCGTCGCCGTCAGACGCGGCCTTCCCAGCGACCGGCAGCGCAGCTGTGTCCACTTTTCCCCCTGGGCGCTTTTTTCCGAACTACATGAAATCGCGTGGGGTCCCGCCGCGTCACCGTACAAGTGAGGTAGAACGCGCTTTCCTGGTTAAGAGAACCGGGCCCGCACGTCGCGGGCCCGGTCGTGTCGTTTAGCTGTTAGCGCCGCCGGAAACGAATTCCGAGGCCTCCCAGCAGGACGAGAAGGCCGCCCAGGATGCCGCCCCCGATGGGCAGACCCGTGGCCGCCAGGACCTCGCCCTGGCCCGCGGTGGCCGTCGCTCCGAGCGCGCCGCCCGTCACCGTGCCACCCGTGCCGCCGGTGCCGCCCGTGCCGCCACCGCCTGTCGAGGCCGTGACCGCCGAGCCGCCGCCGGTCGATTCGCTTGAGTTCCCAACCTGGGTCGAGCCCGTCACCGCCGAGCCACCGCCCGTCGACTCGGAGCTGTTGCCGACCTGGGTCGAGCCCGTCACCGCCGAGCCACCGCCCGTCGATTCGGAGCTGTTGCCGACCTGGGTCG
>VBGE01000364.1 GCA_005880345.1 Chloroflexota bacterium
GGAGCAACCCTTCGACGTCGCGGTGGACGGGTGGAAGCTGCGCGGTGTCATCGACCGGATCGATCGCACCGATGACGGATGGCGAATCATCGACTACAAGAGCGGCCGGCCCGTGGCGCGCCGGCGGCGCGACCTGCAGGTGGCCCTCTACGCTCTCGGCGCGGGCAGCGCCCTCCAGCTCGAGCCGCTGCAGCTGGAAGTCGTGTACCTGGCGTCCCACGAGTCGGTGCAGGTGGAGAACGTCGACGGGCTTGTCCGCGAGGCCGAGCTGGAAGGCACTGAAGTCGCTGCCGGGATCAAGGCAGGCCACTTTCCGTCGAAGCCCGAACGGCGAAAGTGCCGGCTCTGCCCTTACCGGCTCGCTTGCGCCGATGCCCTGTAGCGGGCTGCCAGAAGCAGACACTCGCGCGCGATGTCGGACGAGGCATACGGATGTGCCATCTCCTCCGCCTTGCGCGACATCTCGCGCCACGTCGGCCCCCCTTCGGCCATCACCCGAACCTCGTCGAGGAGGTCCTCCTCTTTCGGAGCGAAGGCGCCAATGCGCGACTCGACCACGAAATCGACATTGGATGTTTCCTGCCCGGGGAGGAAGCCGGTGATGACCAGGGGAAGGCCGGTGGCGAGCGCCTCCGCGATTGCGCCCGGGCCTGCCTTGGTCACGACCAGGTCACACGCCCGCATCAGGTCGGGCATGTAATCGACAAAACCGAATGCGAGCATGGGAGTAGCGACCTCCATCTCGGCCAGGCGCCGTCGCAGCTTTTCGTTGCGACCGCATACCACCACGAGCTGCCAGGGATGGGGGTCAGTGGCCAGTTCCCGTACCTGGGCGGCGAGCGAACCCACACCGGCCGCGCCGCCCATGACGAGCACAGTGAAGCGGCGCTCGTCCAGGCCGAACCGCCGGCGCAGCGCCTGCTTCTCGCCGGGCGCGGGTGGCCGGAAGCGCAGGTCGACCGGCAGCCCGAGCAGCTTGACGCGGTCGGATGGCACGCGCCGCCGCAGCGCGACGCGGCGCGCCAGCTCGGTCGGCGCGACGACGAGATCTGCCTGACTGAACGTCCATCCACGATGGAAGTCGACCAGGTCGGTGATCACCGTCATCAGGGCACGCGGCCGGCTGCTCTTGCGGATCGCCTGGTGCGCGACATGGTTGAGCAACGGATGCACAGAAAGGACGACGTCGGGGTCGTGCTGCTCCAGCAGGTGGCGGAGCACCTTGCGTACGCCGGGACCGAAGACCGCGCGGATCGCCGCAAAGGTGGGCTGTGTGTTGCTCGTGTGGTACAGCGCGCCCCACGCCCGACGTGAACGCCGGATCATCGGCGAGTAAAGGGAGGCGAGGCGGCGCACGATCAGGGGTCCCTGGCCGATGAGCGGGTCGGCGACAGTGACGGTGCAGCTGGGGTCGAGCAGCTTCAGCGCGTCGGTGAGGGCGCGCGCCGCGGCGCGATGGCCGCCTCCGGTGTCGCTGAACAGGATGAGGATCCGCGGCGATCCGCCTGCGGGTGTCGGATATTGCGGCGGCGGGGTCCTACTTGCGTCGCGCAGCGGCCCGGCGGGCGATCCATCGCATGTTGTAGGCGGACAGCAGATAGGTGACGAAGCCCATGGCGATGATGGCGATGCTGACCCACAGGATCGTTCGCTTGGCCAGCTCGCCCGGCGCGAGCGCGCCGCCGCCCGGCGTGTGGTTGGCCTGGATGATGTAGGCCGCGATGTCCTTGACGTCCTGCTCTGTCAGCTCGGGATGGCCGCCCTTGGGCGGCATGTCCGCCTGCCGCGGGTCGCCGGCCTGGTGAGCCCGGCCGTTGGTGATGATGCCGATGAGAAACGTCGGGTCGAGCGATGCCGGCACCCCAGGCAGCTTCTCGATCGGGTTGAGCGCGGGACCGATGCCGCCCTCCAGGCTCGCGCCATGGCAAACGGAGCAGTCCTGGGCGTACAGCTGCGCGCCCTTCGTCGGGTCGCCCGGCAGGGCGGTAGCCCCGCTGGCGGTGGATGAGCCGCTGGGGCTGGGAGAGGGCTGCGCGTAGGCCAGCGTGACGGCGCCGGAGAGGATGACGAAGGTGGGGATCGCCAGCGCGAACGCCAGCTTCGTGGTCACCCGCATCGGGCCAATCATATCCATGCCCTGATACACCCTGCGCGCGCCCGGCGGCAACTGCCCGGCTCGGCGGGAATACGCCCAAAGCTCGTACGTTTTAACGACTATGGCGTCCTGTTCGCCGGTCTCACGTTCCGGTTTCTGCTGCGTTTCCAGACGCTGGCTTGACGCGAGATCGGCATATCGTGGCTGAGAATCGCGAATTGATCCGGGACCGCGCTCCCCGACGGGTCGCGGTCATCTCCATGCACACATCGCCCACGGCCTCGCTCGGACAGAGCGCCAACGGCGGGCTCAACGTATATGTACGGGAGGTGTGCGCCGCCTTCAGCGAGCGCGGCATCGCCTCCGACGTCTTCACCCGGCGTGGACCGAGCGACCCTGCTCTCGAATCGCTGGCGCCCAACTCGTGCGTCATCTACCTGCCGGCGGGACGTGAGCTGGACAAGTACTCGCTGTACGACCAGGTGCCGGCGTTCGCGAACCAGATCCTCGATTTCGCCGACCGCGAGGCCATGGGCTACGACTTTCTTTTCTCCCACTACTGGCTGTCGGGCGAGGTTGCGTCGCTGTTGCGCCCGCAGAT
>VBGE01000365.1 GCA_005880345.1 Chloroflexota bacterium
TCGACGGAACGGTCTCCTGCGGCGGGCTTTCGGTCTCTGCCGGAGCCGGCGCCGGCCTCGCGGTGGGCAGCGATTACGGGATCAACACCGCCCTGGTGGAGGCCGTTCTTCTGGAATGAGTTGCGTTAAGGCGTCCCTTTTGTCAAGCTCGCGCGGAACTAAATGTCGCTAGCCTCATCTGCACTCGCTCGGCCGCGCCGCGGACGCTTGTACATCATCGTCGGGGCCGTCCTGGCGCTCCTGGCCTTCGCCACGGCCGCGGGCATAGCCAGCTTGCCCTTCATCCAGGGCAGCACCACCGGCATCAAGATCGTGGTGGCCAGCCACGACATCAGGGCCCGGACCGTCATCTCGGCCTCCGACCTGACATTCGCCAACTTCAGCCCGGCGCCGCCCCAGGCTTTCTCGGCCATCAAGGACGTCAGCGGCAAGGGCGCCCGGGTCGACATCCCTGCGGGGGCGCCGGTCACCGCCAACCTGATCGCGCAGGCCGGTGACATCCTGGCGAGCAGCGACATCGCCTACCTGCCGATCCCAGGCGGCTGGGTCGCCGTGACCGTGCCGACCAGCGAGCAGGAAGGCGTGGGCGGCTACATCCAGAACGGCGACCGGATCAACATGCTGGCGACGATCAACACGTCAGCTTTCGGCCAGAGCCCGGGCAAGCCCGTGGTCCTGACTGTGTTCCACGACGTCGCGGTCCTGCGCGCGGGGCCGGCCGGAACGCAATCGAACAGCAGCCAGCAGTCGACCGGCGCGGTGACCAGCAGCCTGACTCTCCTGATGACCACGTGCGACGCCGAATTCCTCGACTGGCTGCTCAACAACTCGCAGCTCAAGTACGAGCTCGAGTCGTACACGAACTACCAGTCCCTGCCGACGCAGCCCTACGACAAGTGCCCTAGCGTTCTGGCGGCCAAGGGCGTCGGGCCCAAAGACGTGGACACGCGCTGGTCGTTCACCGCGCACTGAGGTCGCATGTCCACCTTCATCATCCTGGTCTCGGTGGCCGCGGCCATCGGAGTCGGCCTGGTCGTATTCGGGATTGTGCGATCGCAGACCTCGGGCCATGGGGAGCCGGTCCGCGCCTCATACCGCACACTGACTGACGTTCGGGAGCAGCTGAGGCGCCGGTTCGAACCGACCGGCACCCCGGTGTGGATCGCATCCGAGCAGCGGTCGAGCCGCCTTCAGCGCGAGCTGGTCAGCGCGGACATCGAGCTGAGGCCTTATGAGTTCCGCATCATCCAGCTGGCCTTCGCGCTCCTGCTGGCGGTGCTGGGCCTGCTTCGCTTCGGCATCGGGCTCGAGTTCCTGGCTCTCGCGCTGATCGGATATGTCCTCCCCGCCCTTTACCTGCGCAATCGCCGAGGCAGCCGGCTGCGCCAGTTCGATGCCGCACTGCCGCGCGCGATGGAGCTGATTGCCAACTCGATGAAGGCAGGTCAGTCGGTGGCGCAATCGCTCGCGGCCGTGACCGACAACGCCGCGCCGCCCGTCTCGGACGAGTTCTCGCTCGCCCGGCGCGAGGTCGAGCTCGGCGCGTCCGTCGACAGCGCGCTGAACAACATGGTCAAGCGCATCGGGAGCAACGACCTGCGTCTGATGGTGATGGTCATCACGATCCAGCGATCAGTCGGCGGCGACCTGCCCGCAATCCTGATCACGCTGGCCGACACGATGCGGCAGCGCGAGGAGATGCGCGCCGAGATCCTGGCCGCGACCGCGCAGTCACGCGCCACAGCGCTGATCATCACGCTCCTCCCCATCGCCGCCGCACTGCTGCTGTACTTCCTCGTCCAGGACTACTTCCGGCCGATGCTCGTCAACCCGATCGGCTGGTTCATGCTCGCTCTGGCGGCATTCCTGCTTTTCATAGGCAACCTGATCATCCGGCGGCTGACGGCGATCACATGAGCGCGCTGCCCCTCATCGTCGGCATCGGCGCGGCGCTGGGCGCCTACCTCCTGACGATGGGGATCATCGCGTCGCGCGCGGCCGACCCGACGGCGCTGGCGCGAGAGCGACTGGCACGCCAGGAGGTAGGACTGGGCCAGAGCGCGGTCGCCCTGCAGCTGGAGAGGCCTTTCCTGCAGCGGCTGTTCGAGCCGACGCGGCGGTGGCTGAACCGGCAGATGCTGCGCATGACGCCCGAGGCGCAGGCCGCGAACTTCCGGCGCCAGCTCGATTTCGTCGGCAACCCGCTGAACCTCGACCCGCCCGGCCTGCAGACGCTGCGCATCGCCGGCGCGGCGGGCCTGGGTGCCATCGGCACGGCAGTCGGAATCTTTTTCGGCACGCCGGTCGCGATCGGCCTGTCCTTGCTGATCGGAGTGGCGATCGGCTTCTACCTGCCGGTGGTCTGGCTCGACCAGCTGGTGCGCCAGCGACGAGCGGAGCTCGAGTCGTCGCTGCCCAACGCGCTCGACGTGGTGGCGAT
>VBGE01000090.1 GCA_005880345.1 Chloroflexota bacterium
GGCGAGATGTATGTGGAGAGGCCCTGGGCCACATGGAACGCATCTTTGAAGTGTCCGAATTCCTGCGTACCTGTGAAGGCCGATGCGGAGGCCATCATGATCGCCGCAGCGCCGATCACAACCACCAACGCACCGATCACCGTGTCGGCCTTTTCGTAGCCGAGCCAGCGCGGCGTGATGCGCTTGTCGATGACATTGGACTGCTGGAAGAAGAGCTGCCAGGGAGCAACGGTGGTTCCGACCACCGCGACGATCAACAGGGTCGCGTTGGAGCTCAGGCCACCCTGTACGCCGGGGATGAGGAATCCGGTGACCACCTGCCGCGCGTCAGGATGGCTCAGCACCGCCAGCGGAAGCACCAGAAGGCTCGCGAAAAGAAACACGAACATCGCTCGTTCCCAGCGGCGGAAGTTGCCTGTGATCGTGATGCCTATGAGCAGCAGCGCGGACACAGGGACAACCACTGCCGGATTCAGGCCGAAATGCTCGCCCGCCATGCTGATGCCCATGAATTCCGTGCTGATGGTCAGGAAATTGAGCAAGAAGATCCCCGCCACCGAGTACCAGCCCCAGAACCGGCCGAATCGCTCGCTGATGAGGCGTGCATAGCCGACGCCGGTCACCGCACCGAGGCGTACCACCATCTCCTGGTTCACGATGAGGACCGGGATCAGAAGCAGGAGAGTCCACAGCAGCGAGTAACCGAAGTCCTGGCCGGCCTGGGCATAGGTCGAGACGCCGCCGGCGTCGTTGTCGCCGACCATGACGATGATGCCGGGGCCGACGATGGCGAGGAGCGTCAGGACGCGGCGGCGCCATGTGCGGCGCGGCGAGACGTCGCTGGCGCGAATGGTGCCGAACGCGCCGTGGATGTCGCCGAGATGCATCTCGTCGAGCACCGCCGAGGTTGGCTTCGAGCGCGAGTCCTTTCGATCTGGCTCGCGCTCGGCCACTACTGGTCTATACCCCGCTGCTCGCTTCGACTCGCGCGCGCCAGTCTTCCGGCACGAGCGCTTCGATGACGTCGTCTGATGAGATGGCTCCGATCAGGTTGTACGCGGCGTCGGTCACTGCGAGCGCGCTCAGGTTGTAGTCGGCCATCATCAGCGTGACGTCGGTGATGTCGGCATTGCCGGCGACCGACACTGTAGTCAGGTCGAGATCCTCCACAAGGCGATCGAGATTGGTGCGCATCAGGTCGGGCACCGAGATGCTGCCGATGAATCTGCCTTCGTCCTCAGTGATGAAGACGACGCCCAGCAGCGCATGCGGCGCCTTGTCGTCGATGCGCACAGCCTCCAGCGCCATGTCCACGGTCGCGCCTCGGATGACCCAGACGTAGTCCGGGCTCATCATGCCTCCGGCCGTCGTGGGATGGTACTGGAGCAGCTTGCGCAGCTTGTGCTGCTGGTTGGCCGACATCATGTCGAACACCGGCTTGCGCCTTTCCTGGTCCAGCTCGCTCAGCAGGTCGGCCGCGTCGTCAGGCGCCATGCGCTCGAGGATTTGCGCCGCGTCCTCGTTGGACTTTGATTTGATGAATTCGATCTGGTGCTCAGGGTCGAGCTCTTCGAAAATGTCCGCGGTCAGCGCCGGGTCACTCTCGACAGCCTCGATGATCTCCTGCCCTTCTTCATGCGAGGCGCCCTCGACGATGTCCGCGATCTGCGCGGGATGCAGGCGCCGTAGTCGCTGGAGCGGCATGAGCAGCTTCGCGGTCGGGACATGCCCCATGAAAGGCTGCACGTCCTTCCAGTCGAGGATGGCGTGACGGCGCAGATCGGGCCTTCTGCGCCGCGGCACGAGCCGTCGCAGCATTGCCTGGGGGCTCCGGTCGATGCCGGCGAGGTACCAGCCGGTGTCACCGGGCGAGAGCACCAGGTCGTGAGCCTGCACGATCCGGCCCTTGACCACGTCGACCAGGTGCCTGCCGAGCACGTCGGCCGCGAGCAGGACCTCGCCGGGGCGCCGCTGGAACGCCTCGGTGCGAATCGTGTGCGTGTTGAGCCGGACCCCACCTGGTTCGAGCCTCTCGATGAGGTCCTTGGCGATGAATACGTCCTGTGCGCCGACGCGCACCTTGAGCCCGCCCAGGGGCGGATAGGCGCCGTCCGCCAGCTTGACCACGATGTCCTGCAGGCGCCCGACCTCCGTGCCGGCCGGGTTGAGCACCGGGGCGCGCAGGAGCTGCGTCAGCATCAGCCGGCGTTTGTCTTTGATCTTCCTCGTGTGGTCGTCACTCATCCCTTTACCCCTGACCCCGTTGATTGGCCCAATTATGCCGCCACTCTTCGAGTGCCTCCCGGGCTTCCGGAACCAGCCACACGAGCAGGGCCAGCGCAGCCACGTACTGGGCCCACCACCAGCCGAGCCACATGCTCGCGAGCAAGCCGGCCAACGTGACAGCGGCGAGGTAGGCGCAGCTCACCGTCTCGGCAATGTCGGCACGTAGCGAGGGGCTCTGCACCACCTCGTTGACGCGGCGCTTGGCGCCCGCGAGCAGAGGCATGGCGACCAGGGCGGCGACGCTTACAGCGACTCCGAGCACCGAGCCTTCCGGTATGACACGCAGCGCGAGGCCGGCAATCGACGAGAGGACGACGTACGCGCAAAGGGCCACCAGTAAGACCGCCGAAATGCTGACTGTCTGGCGTTCCAGCCGGTCGAGATCGCCAGCCTGCGATGGGCTTGACTCCGCCAGCAGACGGCGATACAGCAGGACCCCGCTCAAGAGCTCGACCACGGAATCGATGCCGAAGGCGGTGAGCAGCAAGCTGCGAGCAGCAACTCCCGCGACGACAGCGACAACCGCTTCGACGCTCATCCACGCGACCGTTGCAAGCTCGAGCCTCACTCCGTGCCGGATCGCAGCCGCGCGCGAAATGCTCACGATTGCATTCTCGGTCGACTAGGATCGGCTGCGGACATGCCGGGCTCGGTTGACACGTACCGCGCGGAGCTGAAGAAGCTCAAGGACTGGGAGCCCTACCTCAAGAAGCACTCCGGCCTGCCCGGCCCGCGCGCGAACCTCGAGCTGGTGGCCGCCGTGGCCGAGGAGGCCGACCCCGACCGCCTCTGGCGACTGTCTGCATCGCGGGACGAGTTCCTGGCGCTGTGCGGGACTGCGGGGCTCGGCCGGGTCGCGCTGATGGAGCCGGAGACCGTCATGACCTGGCTGCGCGAGCTCGCGTCAGACCCGCGCTGGCGCGTGCGCGAAGGCGTCGCCATGGCGCTGCAGCGCCTGGGACGCGAGAACATGTCGCGCCTGATCGCGGAGATGAAGGTGTGGTCACGCGGCGATGCGTTCGTCCAGCGTGCGGTAGTCGCAGGCCTGTGCGATCCCCCGATCCTGAAGACGAACGGGGACACGGTCGAGGTGCTCGCCATCCTCGACGCCATCACCGGCATGCTCGCGTCCAGCACCGACCGCAAACACGAAGGGTTTCGCGTCCTACGCCAGGCGCTCGGCTACGGCTGGAGCGTGGCCGCCGCCGCGGCGCCGCAAAACGCCACGCCATACCTCGACAAATGGCTGCGCTCCACAGACAAGGACGTGGCGTGGGTGATGCAGAGCAACCTGAAGAAGGCGCGGATGGCTGACGTGGGCAAGTCCCTGACGTTGAGACCGAAAGCCAAGGCCAAGGCCAAGGCCAAGACCAAGGCCAAGCCCAAACCCAAGGCCAAGCCGAAAGCGAAACCGAAGCGAGCTCCGGCTAAGCGCGCTCGAAGATGACGATCGGAATCTCCCGACTCGTCAGCGCCTGCTGCCGCTCGAGATAATCGATCCGGCCGGCGAGCTGCTTGCGCTCTTCCGGGTCTGCGGTACGCGCCCGTACCTCATGGCGCTCCGATCCCACCTCGATCGTTGCCCGAGGGTTCTTCAACAGGTTCCCGTACCAGGCCGGCGCACTGTCATTGCCGTTGTTCGACGCAATCGCCAGGAATTGATCACCGTTCATGCGGTACCCGAGCACCACGGTGCGCGGCTCACCTGACTTTGCGCCGGTCGTCGTCAGCAGCATTGGCTTGGTCGAGGCCAGCTGACCGCTCAGCTGCCCTCCGTTGGCGCGGAACTCCTCGATCAGCTTCTGATTGAACGCCTTCATATCGCTCGGAATCTGCGGGCGCGTTGGTTTGCTCGACATGTCTTTACCCTAACGCGCCATCGCGAGTAAGCATGCAGCGCGTCCCGTTCTCCTTTCTGGAGGTGGTGTGTTGAGTCAGACCACAATCGTCGTGCTGTTCGTAGCGATCGTCGTCATCGTGGTCGCGATCGCCCTCGCGATTGGGCTCTCGCGACGCTCGAAGCTGCGTGGCCTGCCCGAAGAGTCGCGCGTTCGCTATGCGCGCTCATGGCGCGGGGTTGAAAACCGTTTTATCGACGACCCCGCCGGAGCGGTCCAGGAAGCGGACCGGGTCGTGGTGATGATGCTGAGTGAACAGGGGGCCACGCTCAGCGACCAGCGGCACATCCCGGATGACCTGCGCAGGGCTCGCGAAGCTGCAGCCGCCGACCAGGGCCGGCAAGGCACCGAAGGGATGCGGATGGCGCTGGTCCACTACAAGCGGATCGTCGACCACGGCGTCGGTGCCTCGCATCTGAAGAGGGAGGGTTATCGCAGGGAGGTGGCTTCATGAGCGTGTCAGAGAGAAGAGTGTCCGACCGCCGCAACGAAACCAGGTCGGTCCCGGGACCGCCCCCCGACCCGCCGCAAGCGACGATGCGCACCAACCCCGGTACGGAAGGGGCCGTGCGCGACAACCCGGAGGTGATGGGACGTACCGAACCTCAGGTGATCACGCAGCAGCGCAACCCCACCAGCGACATCTGGCCTAACACGGGCGAGCTCGAAACGCGCTTCATGCAGATCCAGTCGGAGTTCATCGAAGAGCCACGTGCCGCAGTCAAAAAGGCGGAGCGCCTGATCGAAGAAGCAATCGACCAGATGACCAAGACGATGCACGAGCGCATGCACTCCATGCACCGAGATGCCGAGGGCGACGGCGACACGGAGCAGCTTCGGCTGACGATGCAGCAGTATCGCGAATTCATTCAGTCGCTCGGTGGGCACCGCGCGACCTAGAGCGGGATTCGACGCGGAGCCGGCAACGGGGCGCCTACGCCTCGACCGGCTCCGCCTTTTGTCCGACTGGCGGCCGCTAGCATCTTCTGACTGAACCAGTTCCTCTCCCCCGCCGCCGCCCTCGGAGCAGCCGCCACTCTCGGCGTTGCCGATTTCAGCGGTGGCCTGGCGGGCAGGCGATCTCCGCCGCCGGGAGTCGCCATCGGCATCGAAACCGTCGGCCTTGTGGTCGCGCTCCCCTTCGCCCTGTGGATCCTGCCCTTTCGGCTCGATCTGGGGGCGGCTGCTTTCGGATTTGCCGGCGGAGTGGTGGGTGGCTTCGGTCTGATCCTCTTCTATCGCGCGATGGCGATGAACCTCATCGGGGTCGTCGCGCCTGTGTCGGCCGTAGTGGCCGCCGCGATTCCGGTGATGCTGGGGGTGGCCGTGGGCGGGGAGAGGCTTCACCTCGGACAGGTCGGCGGGATCGTGCTCGGCCTGGCGGCGATCGCCTTGATCAACGGAGGCGGCGGCGCTCCGACCAAGGCCGCCCGAACCGCGGTCGGACTCGCGATCGTCGCGGGGATCGGCTTCGGGCTGTTCTTCGTCTTCAACCACGCGGGGAGCTCTGGGGGTGTCACAACTTTTGTCAGCGGACGATTCGGCTCGGCATTGGCGTCGTTCTGCTTTGCGTTGTTCAGCCGCGTATCCCCTCTGCCTCGCCGAAGCGTGCTGCCGATCATCGCGATTGGTGGATCGTTCGACGGCATCGGGGTCGTGCTCTATCTCTTCGCGACGTTTCACGGCTTGCTGTCGCTCAGCGCGGTGCTCACGTCGTTCTATCCGGCCTTCACCGTGCTGTGCGCGCGCCTGTTCATCGGCGAGAAACTGGCGGCCATCCAGCTGTTGGGCGCAGTCCTGGCCATCGCTGCCGTGGCTCTCATCGCAGCGACCTGAAGTGCCCCGCTGAGGATTCGAACCTCAGACCCTCTGTTTAGAAGACAGATGCTCTATCCACTGAGCTAGCGGGGCGGCTCTCGCATTCGGGAGAATACCCGGAGGGGTCGTGGCTAACACTAGCGGCAAGCTGCAGGAGCTCAAGAACATCCTCGCCGAGGTCTCGGACCTCGAGCGAGCGGCGGCGCTCCTCGAGTGGGACCAGGAAACCTACATGCCTCCGGGCGGCGTCCAGTCCCGCTCCGAGCAGTTCTCCACCCTGCTCCGACTGGCCCACGTGCGCTTCACCTCGGATGCGGTGGGCGGCCTGCTCGACGACCTCGAGGACGAGCTGGGAGGCCGGCCGTACGACTCCGACGAAGCGAGCCTCATGAGAGTCACCCGGCGCGACTACGACCAGGCGCGCCGGCTCCCTGCCGACCTTGTCTCCGAGGCGGCTCGTGCCGGCTCGGTCGCCCAACCGCACTGGCAGAAAGCGCGCAAGGAGTCGAACTTCAGCCTCTTCGCTCCTTACCTGGAGAAGAACGTCGAGCTCAATCGGCGTATCGCAGACGCACTCGGTTACCAGGAGCGACCCTACGACGCGCTCCTCGACCGCTACGAACCCGGCATGAAAACGGCCGACCTCGAGGCCATCTTCGAAGAGCTCAAGCGCGCCATCGTCCCCCTCATCGCGGATATCGCGCGCAACGCCGACGCCATCGACGACCGGGTGCTGCACAAGGGCTTCGACCCCGACCTCCAGCTCGCGTACGCTGCCGACCTCGTCAAGCGACTCGGCTACGACATGGAGAGAGGCCGGCAGGACCTCTCGACCCATCCTTTCTCCTCGGCTTTCGGTCCCGGTGACGCGCGCATCACCACCCGCGTCTCCAGAGACTTCTTCAACGAATGTCTCTTCGGCTCGATCCACGAATCTGGCCACGCCATGTACAACCAGGGCATGGGCCAGGACATCGACCGAACGCCGCTGTGGGGCGGCGCGTCGCCCGGGGTGCACGAGTCGCAGTCGCGGTTATGGGAGAACCTGGTCGGTCGCAGCCGGCCCTTCTGGCGCCACTTCTTCCCCAGCCTCCGCGCCACCTTCCCGGAGCCGCTGCACGGCGTCGACGAGGAGGTTTTCTACCGCGCGGTCAACCGCTCCTACCCTTCCTTCATTCGTGTCGAGGCGGACGAGGTCACGTACAACATGCACGTCCTGCTCCGCTTCGAGCTCGAGAACGAGATGCTCGAAGGCACGCTCAAGGTCAAAGATCTACCCGAGGCCTGGAACTCCCGCGTCAAGTCCTACCTCGGGCTCAACGTGACGAACGACCGCGAAGGCGCGCTGCAGGACATCCATTGGTCCTCGGTCAGCTTCGGCATCTTCCCCGGCTACACGATCGGCAACCTCGTCGGCGCGCAGCTGATGGAAAAGGCGCGCCAGGACCTCCCCGACCTCGACTCACAGGTCGAGCGGGGCGATTTCGCGCCCCTGCTGGGCTGGCTTCGACGAAGCGTCCATCGCCACGGCCGGAAGTTCACGCCGAACGAATTGCTCGAACGCGCCACCGGCAAGCCGCTGACCGCCGCGCCCTGGATCGCGTACGTCCGGCAGAAATTCGGCGCGCTGTACGCGCTCCAGAAGGTCCCGAGCTAGCTCCGGTAGGGATAGTCGCCCGCGCGGGCGAGCATCCCCGGCAGCTCCTTGCCGAGCTCGCTGCCCAGCCAACGCGAGGTGGCGATGAGTGCGTCAAGGTCGATGCCCGTTTCCACGCCCAGTCCCCGCAGCAGGTAGACCAGGTCTTCCGTGGCGATGTTCCCAGTGGCGTTGGGCGCGAACGGGCAGCCGCCTGCGCCGCCCACCGACGCGTCCAGCGAAACGACGCCCTCGTCGAGCGCCGCGACTGCGTTGGCGTAACCGGTGTTGCGCGTGTTGTGAAAGTGGGCGCCGACTGAAGCCCCCAGCTCGCGCGCGCCGCGCACGAGCTCGTGCACCTGCGACGGCACGCCGACCCCGATCGTGTCCGCCAGGCACACCTCGTCTGGCGGGATCGCCATCAGCCGCTCGACGATCTTCAGAACACGCTCGGCCGACACCGGGCCGTCGAAGGGACTCCCGAATGACACGCTGATCGTCACCGTGATCGGCATCCGGTCAGCGCGTGCTTTGGCGACCAGCGACAGAGCGGTCCTCAAGCCTTCCTCGGTTGTCGCGTTCTGGTTGCGACGCCCGAACTCGTCTCCGGCGGAGAACGCATAGTGAACCTCGTCAACGCCTGACGCGATGGCGCGGTCGTACCCCTTCTCATTCAGAACCAGCCCCGCGTACACGACGCCCGGCTTGCGGCGCAATGCGGCCATCACTTCTTCCGCGCCCGCCATCTGCGGGACGGCCTTCGGGTTGACGAAGCTCGCCGCCTCCATGCGCTTCAGACCCGCGGCCGCGAGCCGGTTACACAGCTCGGCGCGCGCATGAGGCGCCAGCGTCTTTGCCTCGTTCTGAAGCCCGTCGCGCGGCCCGACGTCGCAGACGATCAATGCCACATAGATAAGGTAGTGGCGCTTACTTGATGAGGTCGCTCATCGGCGACGCCTGCGCCGCCTGACCCAGCCGCCCGACCCCAAGCAGGTCCTCGACAGTGGCCAGCAGCGAGTAGTGCGTGTACATCCTGTTGCTGGTCTTGTGGCCGGCATTAGGCGAGATCACCAGGTTCAGCACGCGATTGGTGGGACCGTTGTCGTCCTCGTCCCAGGTGATGAACAGCGCTCCGTTCGACTTCCATGCCTGCGACGCGGTGATCTGGGGCACCACTTCGGCCAGCCACTGATCACCCGTCGCGACCGAGCAGTCGTGCGTGTCGTGGCAGCGGTCCGGCGTGATCCAGGAAAAGCGGGGCACGGAGCCGCCAAGGTCTGGCGCGAGTGATGTGAACGGCACGACGTTCGAGGGGCACGCGCCGCCGTAGAACGCGAACGGGTTGTGACCGGGGTCGTACGGGACCGGGCTGTGCAGGCAACCCGCGCTCGTCAACCCCTCCATGTACGCGCGCCAGGAAACCCCTGCATTGGTGAGCTGCGTGCCGAGGTCCTGCTTGGGCAGCACGTGGTAGCTGTCGTTCTGGACACCCCTCAACCGAATGGTTTTCCATGACGATCACGAAAACGTGTCGGGCCTGGGGCGCCGGCAGCGGGTTACGGGTGGCACCGCAAGCGACCGCCACGGCAACGACAGCGGCGGCCCACGCCCTCATCCCACAGCCGAGGTTACCGAGTCGGATCCTCAGGCAGCTTTGAGACGGACGACGGGGATCTCGCGGTCGGTCTTCTTTGGGTATTCGCCATAGCGCGGCGCGATCGCCGCGATCTTCGCCAGCGCCGCCTCGCGCTCGGCGCCCTGCAACAGGCCGGGGACGACCCTGATCTTTCGATTCCCGACCTCCAGCCACACTCGGTCCGGGTTCTTGGCCAGGTTGAAGAACCAGTGCGGGTGACTCGAAGCGCCGCTCTTGGAGGCAACCACGATCCACGTGCCGTCGCTCTCCTCGAATCCACCCAGCACCGTTGTGTGCTCGTGGCCTGTCCTGGCCCCCACCGTCGTCAGCAGCACGACTGGGAACCCCATCATCTCGGGCGGGGTCCGGCCGGCGGTGCGTCGGTAACGCGCGATCTGCAGGTTCATGACCGGCTTGAGGATCCTCATCACCACGCCGCCCCACGGCACCCACGCCCCGCGCGTGCCTTGCGGCGGGATCTCGATCGGGTCAGGCATGCCCTGGATTATCGGCCGTGGCTGTCACGACCGCTGCGTTCGTCGCCTGTCCCGTGATCGTGCACGAGACGGTGGCCGTCGAGTTGAAGCCGACGAGGAGGGTCCCTTGGCGCCGATCGTCCCACCCAGGTTCTTGACGCGTGCCGAGACCACGCAAGGCGACCCGCAGGCCGAGGTGTCGACAGACAGCACCGTGTAGATCGGCGGCAAAGTGGAGAGGTTGGCGAAATCGATCACGTCCTTCGGCGCGACGATGCCGAAGTCGCGACCGACGTTGCTGTAGTGCAGGTCGGCGTCCGTCAGCCCGTCGATCTCCACACCCGGCTTCAGCCGGACGCGAAGCAGGCGGTACGGCGGCGCGGACGCGATGAACACGTCGGCCCTGGTGCCCGAAAGCTCGACGGAGTCGACGCCGTCGATAGATTGGTGATCGGTGCGCCGATTCGCCGCCGAGCCCAGGAAGGTCGCCCGGAACGCCGTCCCATCGGTGAAGTCGGGCATGGTCGGTACGAGCGACACGGTGTCCTTCCACCACGCGCTGCCTGCCGCCTGGGCGAGCCCCGGTACGGCCGAGCTTTGTCCCAGGCGCTGGGCCAGAAACTCCTGGCCGCGGAAGTAGCCGTCCTTGGCAATGACGATGGCTTCCAGTTTCGTCCCCTCGCCGTTGAGGACCAGGTGGCGGGCGTCGGGACGCGAGAACTGCTCGTCGATCGTCCACTGCTTGGTCGACGCCTTGTACTGGCCGGAGAGCTCGTAGCCGGCAGAGGAGCTCAACATGTCCGCCGTCCCTCTCTCCAGAGCCCGAGTGGCCGGCAGGCCAAGTGGATCGCAGGCGGCAAGGGCCAGAATGGCCATCACAACCGCCAGGACGGAACCCGGAGTCTTCATGCGACTGATTCCAGTAACGGCATGATCGGGCGTCCCGTTATCCGACCATGACGACGTCCCGCCTGCCGGAGCGCAAGGGCAGGAGCGTGCGGCTCTTTGGCCGCAACTATCCCGTCCTGCTGCCCAGCCTCCGCGATCCGCGGCTCCACGTCGCGGCGGTCTTGCTGACCCTCCAGCTGCTGGGCCAGACGGTGCTGGATTTCCGGCTCTCGATCGCCCAGATCCTGATCTGCCTGGCGGTCGGCGCCTTGATCGAGTTCGGCGTCGCCTTCCTGAAGGACAGGGTCATCCTGTGGCCGGCGAGCGGCCTGCTCACCGGCAACAGCACGGCGTTCATCCTCCGCGTGCCAGGCACTTTCCACGGCCAGTGGTGGAGCACGCACGGGATCTGGATCTTCATCGGTGTCGTCGCCATCTCGATGGCGTCGAAGTACATCATCCGCTGGCGCGGCCGCCACATCTTCAACCCCTCCAACCTCGGGCTCGTGCTCGCCTTCGTGATCCTCGGCCCGAACTACACCGAGCCGCAGGATCTGTGGTGGATCCCGATGGGGCCCTGGATGATCGTCACGTACGCGATCCTCATCGGGGGCGGCCTGCTCATCGCCCGCGAGCTGAAGCTGCTCGGTCTGGTGCTGGGCTATATGGGCGGGTTTGCGCTTTTCACTGCCGTCGCCCTGCTGCCGGTGCCCGATCACTGCATGATCGCGAGCTGGTATGCGACGCCGATCTGCGGCCCCCAGCTGTGGCAGATCCTGGTCACCTCACCCGAGGTCCTGATCTTCGCGTTCTTCATGGTCCCCGACCCGCGCACGGTACCCGACGGACAGGTGGGACGGTTTGTCTTTGGGGTACTCGTCGCCCTCCTCTCTGTGGTGCTGCTCGGCCCGACCACGCTCGAGTTCTGGACCAAGACCGCCATCCTCGGCAGCCTGGTCTTCGCCTGCGCGGGCCGATTTGCCCTGGCTCGCCTGCTCGAACCTCTGGAAGGCGCAGGAGGACCTTTCCGCACCCTCGGCCGGCTGGGCTGGGCCGCGCCGGCTGTGCTGGGCGTCTCGCTGCTGCTGCTGGCTGCCCTGCCCGTGTCCGCCGAGCTTTCGCTGCACGGCACCGAGCCCGCGCCAGAGCTGCCGGATGGGACTGTCCCGACGCTGACTCTCACCGTCGGGTCGGGCCCGGACCTCGGCAGCTGGACGGTCAACGCCGCCGGGTCGGCCCTGCCGCCGCCGAGCACCGGCCCGAGCAGCGCCAGCGCGCGCATATGGGTCTTGCCTTCGATTCCCTCGGCGTCCATCCCGGACAACGTCCGCGCTTTCGACCAGTCGATGGACCAGGCTACCGCGGACAGGTGGGCACACGACCTGGTGCTCGACCTGATGATCGAGTCCGAGGCACGGCGCGCCCATGACCTCGGCCTGGCGTCGCAGGGGGCGGTGCCCGATGCGCTGGCCGAGTTCACCGACGTGATCAACGCGGATATCGCTGCGTCGAAGTCGGTGGAGAAGACCTACAGCTTCGATCGCGTTCAGCTGCAGCTGTTCCTGCCGAAGTTCAGCTCGCAGGCACGGCGGTTGATCGGTGTGACGCTGCACGGCACGACGACGTTGATCACGCGGGACGCTTCAGGCAAGGTCGTTTCGCAGCTGACGCAGTCTTATGCGAAGAGCTGGGGCCTCACGCTGCCAAATCCGGGCTCACCCTGGGTGATCGGAAACGACTTCACCGACCTTACCCCGGCCTAGCCGCCGCAGGCACGCCCTCCGGCTCGTACATGGCGGGAGGTTCGATGCCGAATGTGTCGGCCAGCCTCACGAACAGGTTGAACAGCGCGGCGTCGTAAGCCGCCTCCGCGATCTGCTCCTCGCTCCACCCCGCGTCGCGCAGACCCTGCACCTGGTCGTCGGTGACTCGGTAGGCGTGTTTGGTGATCGTCTCGACGAACTCCAGAAGCAGGCGGTGTGGCTGGTCGAGCCCAGCCGCGTCAAGATCTCCGCTTCGCAGCGCCTCAGCCGTTCTCGTGTACGACTCGCCCTGCAACTGCAGGAACCACGTGTGTGAGCTGAGTCAATACCGGCAGCGATTCAGCGCCGACACGTACGACGCGATCATCTCGTGCTCGGCACGGGTGAGCGCTCCGTCAGTGAAATGCATCGCCGACGCTGCATTGATCGCCGCGAGAAAGTCCGGCCGCAGGCTCATCGTGCGCAGGATGTCAGGCACGACGCGGGCCACGCTGTTGGCCTTCGCTCCGGCGTACAGCTCGGCCAGGCGGCCGGTTGCCTCCGACTCGTCGACCATCTTGATGCGAGCCATCTGGCGGGGAAACGCCCCCTGCCCA
>VBGE01000285.1 GCA_005880345.1 Chloroflexota bacterium
TGAAGATGGCGATGCCGCGGTCGAAGTGAGGCAGCGCCTCGTCCGTGCGATCGAGGTCGTCGAGGACACGACCGGTCTGCACCGCGGTGTTGGCAGCGGTGAACTGGTCGCCCGACTGTTCTGCCAACGCACGCGCGTCCTCTATGAGGTGCAGCGCGCCGTCGAGGTCACTGATCTCGCTGTGGTTGATGGACAGCGCGATGAGCGCGCGCACACGCGCCCAGTGGTCTTTCGGATCGACCGTCTCCAGGGCGCGCTGCCAGATGGTCTCGGCCTCGTCGAAACGCTGCCGGGTCCAGGGCACCCATCCGGCGAAGAGCAGCGAGCGAACCACGGCCCACGGATCCCCCAGCTGCTCCGCGGCCTGCAGCGAGCGGGCGAGCAGCTTTTCCGCCTTGTCCACGTCCGCTTCGAAGTTGATCGCGATGTCGCCCAGGAAGCGGAGCGCCAGGGCTAGCGCGAACGGATCGTGGGTCTGCTCGCCCAGCGTGACCGCCCGCTCGAGCGCGCGCGTGGCAGGCTCATACTCGCCGAGCCAGTAGTGGGCCTCGCCCATCCCGGCCAGGATTCGCGCCTCGCGTACGTTCCAGCGCGATTCCGATCCCGCCATCGCGAGGGCGCGCTCGTACCTGTCGATCGCCGACCGGCTCTCCATCCGACGCCGCGCGCGGTCGCCGGCCACGAGCAGTGCGTCGGCCGCCCGATCGGGCACCGTCCTGTCGTTGGGATCGAGGTCGAGGGCGGCGAAGGCGGCAAGCTCGAGGTGGTCGGCGGCCAGCGATCGGTGGCCGCGGCGTTCGAGGTTCTCGGCCAGAACCGTGTGCAGGCGCACGCGTTCTCTCTTGGGCAGGCTGGCGTAGGCGACGTCCTTCAGCGTCGAGTGGCGAAGCCGCCAGTGCTGCGTCCGTCCGGGCTCCGGGTCGCGCACGATGACCTCGGCGTCCTCGAGCTGCTGCAGCTCTTCGGCCGTGGCCTGGGGATCGACGAAGGCGAGCTCGCCGAGGTCAAATGCGTAAATGAAGACGGAGGCGCGGCGCGCCAGGTCGCGGAGGCGGCCGGGCATGGCGTCGAGACGTGCGCTGACAACAGCCTGCACGGTCGGCGGAACTCGCCTCAGGCCCGGCCCGGCGCCGTCATGCGAGGGCATGAGCATGCCGGTCGTTTCGATGATGAAGAAGGGGTTGCCGCCTGCCCGCTCGGCAATCTCCAGCGCCTCGACCTCGCCGATGCGGCCACCGCCGGCATGGCGGGCGAGCTGGACAGACTCGTCGCGGGTAAGGGCGTCGAGCCGGATCAGCACGGAGCTGTTGCTGCCGGATCCCCACGCCGGCCGCTGCTCGAGCAGCTCGCTCCGGGTCAGGACCAGGATCAGCGCCCGGCGCGAGCCCTGAGGGGTCGCCGCCAGGCGCTCGATGAGGTCGAGCATCGGCGCCTTCAAGGTGTGCGCATCCTCGAACACGACGACCACGGGATGGTCGCGCGCGAGACCGTCGATCGCGGATATGAATCCCGCCTGCACCTCGTTGACGAATCCGGGCTCATCGCCGCTCTCGCCCAGGCCGAAGAGGAGCGAGAGGCGCTGGGACAGACGAGGCGCGGCGCCCGACTCGGCGATGCCCTCCGAGAGCTCGTCCAGGCATCTGCGGATCGTGGGCGGTGGATCGTTGGGGCCGATGCCGGCGACGTCGGCGATGATGGCCGCGGCCGGCGAGAACGTCGCCGAGTCGGTGTTCGCTCGCGACTCGCCACGCAGGATTATCACCGCAGCGCTGACGCCGGCGGTCAGCTCGTCCGCCAGGCGCGACTTGCCGATGCCCGGCTCACCGGCCACCGTGACGAGGACGGGCCGTCCGGTGGTGCTGGCGAGACCCAGGCTCTGGCCCAGGATCGCCTGCTCGCTCGTGCGACCGACGAAGGGGATGGTTCGGCGCGCGGAACGCGTCGTGATGCC
>VBGE01000286.1 GCA_005880345.1 Chloroflexota bacterium
CGACGCCGCGACCAGGACCGAGCGCGAGGCCATCCAGGGCCAGCTCGAGGCGCTGCAGCAGGAGATCGAGGCGACCCGCACCGACCTCGAGGGCCTGCACCCGAAGCAGATCCTGACCGACACCCAGTACCGCGACTTCCAGGAGCGGTTCGGCCGCGCCTTCCGCGCCGGCATCGGCGCCGAGGCCGTGCGCGACCTGCTCTCCCGGATCGAGCTGCAGTCGGAGATGTACCGCCTGCGCGAGGAGTCGAAGTCGTCCAGCGGCCAGCGCAAGCAGAAGGCGATCAAGCGCCTGAAGGTCGTCGAGGACTTCCGCAAGTCCAACTCGAGCCCGACGTGGATGGTGCTCGAGGTTCTCCCGGTCATCCCGCCCGAGCTGCGCCCGATGGTCCAGCTGGACGGCGGCCGGTTCGCGACCTCCGACCTGAACGACCTGTACCGCCGCGTGATCAACCGCAACAACCGCCTGAAGCGGCTGCTCGAGCTTGGCGCGCCCGAGATCATCGTGCGCAACGAGAAGCGGATGCTCCAGGAGGCGGTCGACGCGCTGATCGACAACGGCCGCCGCGGCCGCGCCATCACCGGCACGGGCAACCGCAAGCTGAAGTCGCTCTCCGACATGCTGAAGGGCAAGCAGGGCCGGTTCCGGCAGAACCTGCTGGGCAAGCGCGTGGACTACTCGGGCCGCTCCGTCATCGTGGTCGGGCCCGAGCTGAAGCTCCACGAGTGTGGCCTGCCCAAGAAGATGGCCCTCGAGTTGTTCAAGCCGTTCGTCATGCGCGAGCTCGTGAACAAGGGCTACACGACCAACATCAAGTCGGCCAAGCGAATGGTCGAGCGCAGCCGCTCGGAGGTCTGGGACGTCCTCGACGAGGTCATCCACGAACACCCCGTGCTGCTCAACCGCGCCCCGACCCTGCACCGCCTGGGCATCCAGGCCTTCATGCCGGTGCTCGTCGAAGGCTCGGCGATCCAGATTCACCCGCTCGTGTGCGCTGCTTTCAACGCCGACTTCGACGGCGACCAGATGGCCGTCCACGTGCCTCTTTTCAGCGGCGCCATCGCCGAGGCGAAGAACCTGATGATGTCGTCGCAGAACATCCTGTCGGCGGCCGACGGCCACCCGGTGGTCGCGCCGACGCAGGACGTCGTCCTGGGCTGCTACTGGCTGACCGCGACGCGCGGCGAGATGCCCAGTGGCGAGGCCGTGACCAAGCTGCGCGCGTTCAGCACGCAGAACGAGGTGGTCCTGGCCCTCGAGGCCAAGGTCGTGAAGCTGCAGGAATGGATCCGGGTGAAGATCGGCGACACGCTGCTCGTCACGACCCCGGGACGTGTCGTTTTCAACCAGCCGCTGCCGGTGGGCAAGGCGCCGCTGGGCGCCGGCGGTTCAACCGCCGAAGACATCGCGTCGATGTCGCCACTGCCCTTCCAGAACGCGCACTACGACCGCAAGCTGCTGCGCACGCTGGTCGCCGAGCTGTACCGCCTGTACGGCAGCGACGTGACCGCGAGCGTGGTCAACGACATCAAGCGGCTGGGCTTCCGCTATGCGACCCAGGCCGGGATCACGGTGTCCGCGATGGACATCCCGCACCCCGACTCGAAGTGGCAGATCATCCGCGCGACCGAGAAGGAAGTCGCCGAGGTGGAGCGGATGTACCGCCGCGGCGTCATGACCGAGGACGAGCGGTACCGCAAGGTCATCGAGCTGTGGCAGCGCGCCTACGAAGAGGTCGGCGCGCAGACCGAGATCGCGTTCGACAAGTTCAGCCCGATCTGGATGATGATGGGCTCGGGCGCCCGCGGCAACATCCAGCAGATCCGCCAGCTGGCGGGCATGCGTGGGCTGATGGCGGACCCGACAGGCCGGATCATCGACCTGCCGATCCAGGCCAACTTCACCGAGGGCCTGACCGTGCTCGAGTACTTCATCTCGACCCACGGCACGCGCAAGGGCCTGGCCGACACCGCGCTCCGCACCGCCGACTCGGGTTACCTGACGCGCCGCCTGGTCGACGTCGCGCAGGACGTGATCGTGCGCGAGGAGGACTGCGGCACCACCAACGGAATCTGGATTCGCGACATCACGCCTGAGCGCGCCAAGAACGAGCCGATCTTCGAGAAGATCGCCGGACGCGTCGCGGCCGAGGACGTCTCGGTCAAGGGCAAGGTGATCGTGGCGTCGGGCCAGTCGATCTCCGACGACAACGCGCGCGAGATCATCGCGAACGGGGTCAACGTCAAGATGCGTTCGGTCCTCGTGTGCGAGGCACGCGAAGGCGTGTGCCGCACGTGCTACGGACGCAACCTGGCGACCGGCAAGATCGTCGAGATCGGCGAGGCGGTGGGCGTCATCGCCGCGCAGTCGATCGGCGAGC
>VBGE01000287.1 GCA_005880345.1 Chloroflexota bacterium
GCCCAGAAGTCGACCACGACGGGCTGGACGTGGGAACGGTCGAGGACCGCCTCCTGGAAGGTGCTCTCCGTGACATCCATGGGTGCGAGATTACCGGGCTTTCCGGTATGTCTGTCCAGGTATGAAACGGTTACTGGCCGCGCTGCTGCTCGTGGCCGCCGCAGCGGCTGCGTGCGGCGAGTCGGCCGGTCCACCGCCGACGGCTGTGCCAAGCGCTACGCCGTCGCCAGGCATGACACTCGACCAGGAGGTCGGCGCGGTCATCATGTCCGGCTTCCGCGGGCCGATCTCCGATTCGGTCGTGGCCGACTGGCGCACCCACCAGTTCGGCGGCCTCCTCGTCGTCAACCTGAATCACAACGCAGCCACCGATCCCGAGCTCAAGAGCCTCATCTCGACGCTGCGCGGAGTCTCCGCGCGTGGGCTCATCGCAGCGACCGATCAGGAGGGGGGAGACGTGTGCCTGGCCGCCACGTCGGTGCCATGCGCGCCCATGCCGGTCGGCCAGGGCGATACGACGCGCATGGCCACCGCCCTGCGCACTCTTGGCTTCAATCTCGACCTGGGGCCGGTGTCCGATGTTTGCTCAGGTCCAACCTCGATCATGTGGGGCCGCTGCTACGGCACCACGCCGGACCAGGTCGCGGCCGGAGTTGGTCCCGTCGTGGATGGCATCCACGCCGCCGGCATGTTGTCGGCCGCCAAGCACTTTCCGGGCCATGGCGACACGTCGGTCAGCTCAGAGGCATCGTTGCCCCGAATCGATGAGTCGCTCGATGCGATCCGCACCCGCAACCTGCCGCCATTCGCAGCGGCCATCGCGCACGGCAGTGACTTCGTCATGCTCGGCCACCTTTTCTATCCCGCCATCGACGCCCATCGGTCGGCGGACCTGTCGCCGGCGACCGTCTCGCTCCTGCGCACCGACCTTCATTTCAAGGGCGCCATCATCTCCGACGACATGCAGATGGGAGCGATCATCACGAGCACTCCGACTCCGGAGGCTGCGGTCGAGTTCCTGATCGCGGGAGGCGACCTGGTGATCGTGGCGCACGATCTATCGGTCGCCAACGCAACATTTGACGCGATCAAGAATGCCGTGACGTCAGGTCGTTTACCCCGCGCCAGGCTGAACGAAGCGGTGGCGAGGTTGGCAGCGCTCCATCCAGCTGCTTAGGCGGCCTCAGGGCTTTTGTCGAGCCCTGTAACGTATCGGCGAACAGGTGATGAAGCTTTATGACGAGTTGGCCGAATGGTGGCCCATCATGTCGGATCCGTCGGAGTATCGGAAAGAGGCCTTGTTCTTTGATCGCCTGCTGAGGAAGTCGTCCAATCCTCCGCCGCGCACCATGCTCGACCTTGGGTCGGGCAGCGGAATCAACGCCTTCCACCTCAAGGCACACTTCGCGATGACTCTCGTTGACCTGTCTCCTCAGATGCTGGCGGTCAATCGAACGGTGAATCCCGAGTGTGAACACCTTCTAGGCGACATACGAACTCTGCGGCTGGGCAGGACCTTTGACGCCGTCCTTGTTCACGATGCGGTCTGCCATATGACCACCGAATCGGATCTGCTGGCGGTCATGGAGACCGCGTATTTTCACTGCCGGCCCGGCGGCGTTGCCCTGTTCGTGCCGGATGAGCTGCGCGAAACCTTTATCCCCAGCACAGACCACGGCGGCAACGACAGAGAGGACCGCGCGATGCGTTACGTGCAGTGGACCTCGGATCCGGACCCTCGGGACACGGCCATCCTGGTTGACTTCGGA
>VBGE01000288.1 GCA_005880345.1 Chloroflexota bacterium
TCCCGCGGCCACGTTGATCCGCGATTTCAACGCGGCGGCCTCGCGCGCTGGGCTGTCCGCGTACAGGATGCTGCGGCTCGCGGAAACCAGGCACGAGGCAGGGTCGCCGTTCCAAGCCGAGCGCACCGCGGCGTCGACGTCCCCACCCTGCGCGCCCACCCCTGGGAGAAGAAAGGGAAGATCCGTCACGGCCCGGACTTCCGCCACCTCGACGGGCGCTGTCGCGCCAACGACCAATCCAATGTTGCCGCTGCCATTCAGGAGCTCCGCAAGCTCGGCCACGTGGCGATAGAACGGCTTGCCGGCTGACTCGAGATGCTGCAGGTCGGCAGCACCGGGGTTCGAGGTTCGGCAGAGGACGTACACCCCGCGGTCCTCATATCTCGTGAACTCGCGCAGCGAGTCTGAACCCAGATAGGGGTTCACGGTCGCAGCGTCCATGGCCATCGTCTCGAAGACCGCCCGCGCATAGGCACGCATCGTGTTGTCCATGTCCCCTCGCTTCGCGTCGAGCAGGAACGGCGTGGACGAAGCCTCATCGCGCAGCTCCATCAGCGCCGACCAGCCGTCGGGGCCGTACTGCTCCCAGAAGGCGCTGTTCGGCTTGAAGCAGCAGACGTGCTCCTCAGTCTGCCTCACGATCTCCAGGCAATGGCGCAGCGCGCCGGCCGCGCCTCCCTCGATGCGGTCGGGATCGGGATCGAGCCCCACACACAGCAGCGTGTGGCGCTCTCCGGACAGCGCGCGCAGACGTTCGAAGTAACCCAAGCATGGAAATGGTAGAGAGCGCCGGGGAGCGACAATTGAGGCATGAGGGTCGCGCTGGCGCAGGTCAATCCGACGGTCGGCGACCTGTCGGGCAACGCCCGCATCGTCATCGACGGCATCGACCGCGCCCGGGAGATGGGCGTCGACCTCGTCTGCTTTCCCGAGCTAGTCATCACCGGCTACCCACCTGAGGACCTGCTCCTCAAGCCTTCGTTCGTGCGCGACAACATCGCCCAGCTGAATCTCGTCGCCCGGGCGACGAAGGGCATATCGGCGGTGGTCGGCTTCGTCGACGAGGAAGGCGACATCTTCAACGCGTCTGCGTTCCTCCACGATGGCGCGATCAAAGCCGTGTACCACAAGGTCTTCCTTCCGAACTACGGCGTCTTCGACGAGCGGCGCTACTTCGTACCCGGGCACAGAAGCCCGATCGTCGAGCTCGACGGCGTGCGCGTTGCGATGTCGGTGTGCGAGGACTGCTGGTTCCCAGCGGGTCCGATGGCATGGCAGGCGAGCCACGGCGCGCAGCTGCTGGTCAACATCAACGGTTCGCCGTATCACTATGGCAAGCGCCAGCCTCGCGAGGCAATGGTCGGAGGCCGCGCCGCCGACTACGGCGCGTTCGTGGCGTGGGTCAACACCGTCGGCGGCCAGGACGAGCTGGTCTTCGACGGCAACAGCGCGATGTTCGACCGGCACGGCAGGCTGATCGCGCATGCTGACTCGTTCGTGCCGGACATGATCGTGTGCGACATCGACGCCGGCCCGCCCGCTCACCATGACGCGGAAAAGCTGCGCCACGAGTCCGATGCCGCTGCCGGGCTCGAGCTGGAGGTGACGGACCTCCAGCTGTCCAGCGCCTCGACCGTGAGGCCGAAGCCGCCTATGCAACCGAAGATGGCCACCCCACTCGAGGGCGCTGCCGAGATCTATGCGGCCGTCGTGCTCGGCACGCACGACTACATGCGCAAGCAAGGATTTCAAAAGGTCGTGATCGGGATGTCAGGCGGCGTCGACTCGGCGCTGACCGCCGCCATCGCATGCGACGCGCTTGGACCGGAGAACGTGATCGGCGTCCGCATGGCCTCCCGGCACACGTCGCACGAAAGCCTGGAGGACGCGGGGCTTGTGGCCGAGAACCTCGGCATGCAGCTGATGGACTTTTCGATTGAGCCGCCGCACGAGGGCTTCGAGGAGATCCTCGCGCCGGTGTTCAAGGGCACGACTCCTGGAGTTGCGGAGGAAAACCTTCAGCCGCGCATTCGCTCGACCATCCTCCACGCTCTGTCGAACAAGTTCGGCTACATCGTGCTGAGCACCGGCAACAAGTCCGAGCTGGCCACAGGCTACGGGACGCTTTACGGCGACATGGCAGGCGGCTACGCCGTGCTGAAGGACATCACGAAGACCACCGTCTACGAGCTGTGCCGTTTTCGCAACACGCTGGGCCCCGCCATCCCCGAACGCGTGCTGACCAAGCCGCCGTCCGCGGAGCTCAAGCCGGGCCAGAAGGACACGGACAGCCTGCCGCCCTACGAACAGCTCGACCCGATCCTGAAGGGATACGTCGAGGACGACCTCAGCCGGGAGGAGCTGGTAGCAGCCGGCCACCCGCCGGAGATCGTGGCCCGGGTGATCCAGCTGATCGATCGCAGCGAGTACAAACGCCGCCAGGCGCCTCCCGGCGTGAAGATCACCCCGCGGGCCTTTGGGCGCGACCGGCGGATGCCGATCGTCAACCGGTACAGTCCGAACGGTGTCCGCGCGTCCCAGCTTGGCGCCAGGACCGCCATCGTCGAGAAGGACCGCATGGGCGGGACCTGCCTCGTGCGCGGCTGCATCCCGACCAAGGCTCTGCTCCAGTCCTCCGAGCTCTACACGCAGGCCAGGGACGGGGCTGCGTTCGGCGTCGTCGCCGACAAGTTGAGCTTCGACTGGCCTGTCGCGCAGAAGCGCAAGACCGCCGTCGTCGACCAGCTCGTCAAAGGAGTCGAAGGGCTGCTCAAGGCAGGCGGGGTCACCTCGTTGAGGGGAAACGCTCGCCTGGCCGGCAAGGGCGTCGTCGACCTGTCCGGCGACCAGCTCCAAGCCAAGGACATCATCATCGCGACAGGTTCGGCGATCGCGCGCATCGCGCTGCCAGGCGCCGAGCTCACCATCGATTCCGACCAGATCCTCGAGCTGAAAGAGGTCCCGCGACGGCTGGCGGTCATCGGCGGCGGCGTCGTCGGCATGGAGTTTGCCGCCATGTTCGCCGCACTCGGCAGCAAGGTCACCGTGCTCGAGATGCTGCCCCAGGTGCTGGCCATGGTCGACTCGGACCTGGTCGCCGTCTACGCGAAGCATCTCGCCAAGCTCGGCGGTGAGATCCACACCGACAGCAAGGTGTCGGAGGTCGTGAAGCGCAACGGCGCGTTGCAGGTGCGGTTCTCGACCGGGGGTGAGGGCGGTGCGGTCGACGCGGACCAGGTCTTGCTCGCGGTCGGACGCGTGCCCTACACGCAGGGTCTGGATGCGGAGAAGGCTGGGGTCAAGCTGGAGCGCGGTCGCGTCGTGGTCGACGACGTCGAGAACATCGCCGGTCATGCAGACCGCGTGCCTGACTACCACGCCGCCCCCAACTGTGTCTACACGGATCCCGAGATCGCGCACGTCGGGCTGGGTGAGAAGGAGGCGAAGGACAAGGGCATCGCAGTGAAGATCGGCCGATTCCCGTTTGCGGCCGCCGGTCGCGCTCTCACGCTCGGCCAGACTGAAGGCTTCGTCAAGGTGATCGCCGACGCACAGTCGGGCCAGCTGCTGGGCGCGCACATCGTAGGACCGCGTGCGACCGACCTCATCGCGGAGGCGACGCTTGCCATCCAGAATGGCCTGACCCTCGAGCAGGTCGACCTGACGATCCACGCGCACCCGACCTTGCCCGAGTCGTTCATGGAGGCCGCCCTGGCCGCGCAGGGTCGGGCCGTTCACATCGCCAATCGCCGCACCTCTGCACCGGTCCCGACCCAGACCGCGGAGTTGCAGCAAAATCAGGAGAAGCAGATGGCTGCCCCCGTCAAGGCCTCGTCGCCCCCACCCCCCGCTCCGAGCGCGATCAACCCCAAGGCTCTCGAGCTGACAAAGGACAATCGCGACTTCCTGCTTGCCATGCACCGCGAGATGCAGCTCATCCGCCGCTTCGAAGAGCGTGCGCAAGAGCAGTACACCAAGGCGAAGATCGGCGGCTACTGCCACCTCAACATCGGCGAGGAGGCGACGGTGGTCGGCGGCATCCTCGCTCTCAAGCCGAACGACTGGATCTTCACGAGCTACCGCGAGCACGGGCACGCCATCGCGCGCGGCGTCGACCCGAAGGCCGTCATGGCCGAGCTGTTCGGCAAGGAGTCCGGGACGTCCCACGGCCGCGGCGGCTCGATGCACCTGGTCGACTACAGCAAGCGCTTCATGGGCGG